>NZ_JAUMZR010000019.1:0-33396 GCF_030528045.1 Streptococcus sp. | reverse complement strand
GTATAACTCAATAAACTCTACTTGAGTGTTTACACAAAATTATTGACAGAACCAATTTTTTATTTTCAGTCTCAATCTTATTTTTGCGTAAATAGTCAACATATTCTTTGGCAAGTTTATAGGCTTCATTCGGAGATTTTACATATACAATACTTGATTCTTCTTGTTTATATAGCATTTCAAATAATTTATTTTTTTTAGAGTTACCAGATAATAAATTATTATTTCTATTCCTAACCTCAATGACATTAGTATTTACTAAAGCATAATCTGTTTTAAAAAAAGAAACTTTATACTTATCCCGAAAAGCCTCCGATAGAGAATCTACAGTCGGAGTTAAGAACATTGCTTGGGTATTATGTTTCATAACTCTTAGTAATGCGACATTCAAAGAATCAATTCTACTATCATTTAGACGATTACAAATTTTATAAAATTCATCAATGACAAAAAAATCTATACTTGGAAGATTTGGAAATTCTAACACTCGTTCGGCTGTTAAAATGAAAATATTTTTCTCAAGGACCTTTTGACGAGTATTAATTATTAAATTATAATCTACTTTATACTTTGATAGTTTTTTTCTTGTTTCATCAATTAATGCAAGAGTCGGTTGTATAATTAAAATATTACAGAATTGTTTTCTTGCTACAATCTCTTCGATAAGTAAGCTTTTTCCAAAACTAGTTGGCGCGCTTACAGCTATATTATCTCCATTGGATAAGGCTATTTCTATTTCCTTTTGCTGTTCATGGAAATATATGTTTGGAAGATAATCAGATTTAAAAAATTCTGTTTTTATTTGATCCTGAAGTGACAGAGTTAATTTTTCTTTAAAAACTTTTTCAATATAATATGGATAAAATCCTGCTCGTCCAATCAAATCAATCCATATTTCTTTTGCATTATTATTTACATTCTCCCAGATATCTAAGATATGAATTATTACTTTTCTAGCATCAGACGTATCAATTATACTAGAAATATGTTTAATAAGTTCAAAATTTTCTTCAAAATTTTTCAGCTCAGAATATCCCAGAAATTCCTCAATATTTTTCATCCTTGTTGCGCCCCTTTTAATTTTAAATGTAGATCTTTAACAAATTCTTTTTTATCGTCAACTGGAAATAAAAATAAAAATACATTTAAATGTTCATTCCATGGATGAGTTTTTATTTTTTTGAACGCTTTTTGTTCTAAAATCTCAATCTCTGATTCTAGTTTTTTCTTAAATGACTCTTCATCTTTAAACTCTTGCAATGACTTACTATCAAATCCAGCGAATAATGCAATATTAATATTTACAAGTTTATCCAAAACTTTTGTTTGCGGATTAATTAATTTTTTCATAAAATCATCAAGTTCTATATCACTATCATGAACACGATTTTCAATAATAACAAACTCAGAATTAAAAAAAGATATTCTAAAATGTTCTTCCAAATCTTTCATCAAAGCATCAATAGCAGAACTAGAATCAGAATATAATTTAGATTCTCCAATCCACAAAATTTGATTATCAGAATCCACGTGAACTGCATCAAAACCATGCGCTGGTAGGCCCATGCTATCCTTGAAATAGATTTTTGAAATTAAAGCATCAGCATTAAAATATTCATGTAGCAGATGATATAAAAGCAACTCTCCAAACTCACCACGCTTAAGATACTTATCCTCTACTAAATCTGATTCAAGATAGTACTTACTGGCTTCTTGTAATTCTGGGATATTATACATTTTTCTCAATGCTTCCCTCTGAACTTTAGAAATATCCTGAGGTTCTTTGATTCTCTTCATTACATTATGTGATCCGAAAGCAAAAGAAGCAATGTCGTCAAACAATTCATCATAAAACTTCTTTTTTACTTGTGAAATCTTGCCAAAATCATCTAAATCAAATCCGATATAAAATGTATGAACATTATTACTAATTTCTTTATGTTCAGAATGGCAATGACTCATTTAGAATTTCTCCTTTTATTTATAATTATTTTTTTCAAAATCAAACTTTACTTTTTAACAATTTCACATAATCACTCTTGGCACAACACAATTAAGTGATAAAATGGAAAACTTTCTAGCTATTCTAAGTCCTCAAAAATTTTTCATTTTGTTTGAAACTAATTTATCTAACTGAATCTTATAAGTCAGAATCAGGACTAATTTCTTCTACATCTATACTTTAATTCTGATTAGTTTCATTTGTCATTATTACTATTCCTGAATCAAACGTTCATCCCTTAAACCTTCTTAAGTTGAAAATTTAAGTTAATTTTTAGAGACAAGTAGTTTCTTTGCCTTTCTTAATGATTCTATGTTCGTCTTAAAGTTTACTTAATATTCTTCTTTAACAATCTCATAGCAATAATACTAATCATATTTTAAACTATTATAGCAAAATAAACTATATAAGACTCGATAATACTAGCCTTATATAGTTCATTTAATAATTAGTTACAAATTATTTATACGCTTTCTTTAATTTTTTTCCAAGGCCAAGCGCAAATCTTCAATCAAATCCTCTACATTTTCAAGACCGATCGACAAGCGGATTTGGTTTGGTGTGACACCTGCTGCTTCTAGATCTTTTTCTGACAACTGACCGTGAGTGGTTGTGGCTGGATGGACAACAAGAGATTTAGCATCTGCTACGTTAGCAAGGTCAGAGAAGATTTCCAGATTATCAATCACCTTGCGGGCTTCTGCCTCTCCACCTTTGACATGGAAGGTAAAGATTGAACCAACACCTTTTGGCAAATATTTCTCAGCCAAGGCATGGTAAGGACTGTCCGCTAGTTTTGGATAATTTACCTTCTCTACCTTAGGATGATTTACAAGGAAATCAACAATTTTCTCTGCATTTTGCACGTGACGTTCAACACGAAGAGAGAGAGTTTCAAGCCCTTGGAGCAAGAGAAAGGCATTAAATGGTGACAAGGCAGCACCTGTATCACGGAGCAATTGAACACGAACAGCGATAATAAAGGCTGCTGCACCCACATCACGAGTATAGCTCAAGTTGTGGTAACTTGGGTCTTCCTCAACAAATTGAGGGAATTTCCCTGAAGCTGCCCAGTCAAAACGACCGCTATCGACAATCACTCCTCCAATAGTCGTACCATGCCCACCGATAAACTTAGTTGCTGAGTGAATGGAAATATCTACACCGTGAGAGAAGACGTTAATCAAATATGGTGTGGCAAAAGTATTGTCCGAAACGAGAGGAATCTGGTGTTTATGCGCAATCTCAGCCAATTTTTCCAAGTCAGGAATGTTAATCAAGGGATTCCCCAAGGTTTCAATCAAGACAAGCTTGGTATTGTCATTGATAGCTGCTTCCACTTCTTCCAAATTATCCACATCGACAAAGGTTGTTGTGATCCCATAACGAGGAAGGGTTTCCTTCAAGAGGTTGAAGGTCCCACCGTAAATAGTTGACGCAGCCACCACATGGTCACCTGCGTGAGCAAGCGCCAAAATAGTGTAGGTTACAGCAGCCATACCTGATGCAGTCGCTAGCGCTCCAACACCACCTTCAAGAGCAGCAATTCTTTCCTCAAATGCTGCCGTTGTAGGGTTTGTGATACGAGTATAAATGTTCCCTGGTTTTCTCAAGGCAAACAAATCGGCACCTTCTTGCGTGTCATCAAAAACGAAGGATGTTGTTTGATAAATCGGTACTGCACGAGACTTAGTTGCTGGATCAACTACTTGCCCAGCATGTAATTGTAGGGTTTCAAATTTAAAATCACGAGTCATATGACGACCTCCAAATAGCTTCATTAGGGATATTGTACCATCTTGTGCTAGTCTTTTCCAATACCGTTTTTCTATATTTTGATATAAGGAACAACTATGACTAGTCTTACACATCAAACAAAAGAGCACGATTAACTCGTGCTCGTTTTTTAATCTACATAAGTATCTTCGTTTTTATTGAGGAAAGCGTATGCCAAGCCCATCAAGAGACCTCCTCCGATAAAGTTTCCGACAAAGGTTACACCCCAGTGACGAAGAATATTAGGTATGTCAAAGTTAGCAATTGAATCTGCTGCAACACTAAACTTAACAATCGCAAAAGAAGCAAAGTTCGCAGCAATGTGTTCGTTTGTTAAGAATACAAACATGTAAATTGCTGACAAAACAAGCCAAAGTTTGGCTCCACCGTCTTTCACCAAAACGAATGAAAGAATGGCAATGTTTACAAAGATATTGGCTAAAATACCTTCAAGCAAGACTAGCTCATTGGAACGACCTAACTTCATCTCTACAACCCCTGAAATGAAGCTATCATGTGTTAGATTTGCATAGGCTGCCGAATGAGCAAAGCCCCAACCTGCTATCAAAGCTCCGATAAGGTTGAACAAGGTACAGTAAAGTAAAATCTCAGCTGTTTTTCTCCAAGAGATTTTTTTCAAGAAACTACCAGCTGTCAAAAACATCATATTCGAAGTTACCAGCTCAGCATTCAAGAAAACAATGTAGGCCAATCCCCAAGCAAAAACAAATGGGAAGAGGAAACGTCCACTACCTGGAGCGATCTTATTAATCAAGTCAGCCCCAACTGCGCCTGCAGCCGTACTAAATGTCAGAAAAGCACCTGCAAACATGGAACGAATCGCATACTTAAACTTACTTTGGCTATAAAGACTTTCTTTCTTCTTGCAAGCAAATTCAATCTTTGAGATAAATTCTGAAGAGACCATAAAAAACTCCTAAACTTTTATTTGTGATAATTATAACATAATTCTTTTTTTCTAGAAAGCGTTTTCTGTAAAATTCTAAAATATTTATCTTAAAAATCTTTATCCTAAGCCTTCTTATTTCATAAGAACTATTTTGATTCTATTTGTTCATATAAAAAACCAGTGAAATAGCTCTTCACTGGTTCATTCATTCTTAATATCGTTGTCTATACGGTTGATTAAAGGCCTTCAAAATATCCTCAGAAGTCTCAGAATAAGCTTTTGATTCTTTAAAGATTCCTTTGACGATTATACGCTCGGTCGCATTATAATCAACACAGGTAACCAAAGTAATCTCCTTTACGCCATCACGATCTTCGATTTCATCTACACGGTCAGGTGTGACATGTTTAACTTCTGTAATCTCATAAGTATAAACTTTATCCTTATCCGTCAGGTAAATTTTCATACCTGCTTTGGCATTGACCAAAGGTGAGAAGAGCATTTGACTGGCATTTTCAGCAGTAAAGATATGGTGACTGGCTAGAGAATAGTTCCCTTCTCCCATTTTTTGGTCTGATTTCATGGTCCCAGCTCCGTAGAACAGGTTTACATTATCCAACCCTTTGAAAATAGGAAGGTTAATCTCTACTTCAGGAATAGCAATGCCTCCAATAACAGGAAGTTTCTGAGCATCCCATTGTGAAGCCAATACAGCTTCGGATGAAATAGACTTAACAGAGTCAAAATCAAAATTTCCCTCGGATTTTAAATTTTCATCTATATTTTCTTTAGTGACTTGATTGACTTGGTATTTATTGGTATTCCAGACCAAAAAGATATCGCGAATCTTTGAATTAAAAATTAAAGCTAGCGATAAAAGAATTAAGAAACTCGCTAAAATATTGATAAATAGATTTCTGCGCTTGTTTTTCTTACTCTTTTTATTTTTCGTTTTTTTATGAGACATTATGCTTCACCTTCTGTTTCAATTTCAGTCCCAACTTCTTCTTTTTCTGCCGCAGCAACCGTTGTAAAGGTCACAATCTTAGCATCCTGATCTAGACGCATCACCTTAACTCCCATAGTTGAGCGTCCCGTTTGTGAAATATTGGCAACGTTTGTACGAATCATGACACCTGTATCTGTGATAATCATCAGGTCTTCATCTCCTTTAACAGTAAGAAGACCTGCCAGAGGACCATTCTTCTCAGCAACATTGGCTGTCTTCATCCCTTTACCACCACGGCCTTTTGTAGGATATTCAGTAGCAAGTGTACGTTTACCATATCCTTTTTCAGTGATGATAAGAACCTCATCTTGGTTTGTAATCACGCTAGCACCAACTACTGTGTCACCCTCACGAAGATTGACTCCTCGGACACCTGTCGCGATACGGCTCATGCCACGAACAGCTGATTGATTAAAGCGAACAGCATAACCAAACTTAGTACCAATGATAATATCCGTATCTTCTTCTGTCAGCAAGACATTAATCAATTCGTCTTCATCCTTGAGATTCAAGGCTTTAAGTCCATTTTGACGAATATTAGCGAACTCTTTAACACTGGTTCTCTTCACAATACCGTGACGAGTTGTAAAGAAGAGATAGGCGTCATCACTACGTTCAGACTCAACGTTGATGATGGTCTGAATGCTCTCACCTTCGTCCAACTTCAATAGATTGACAACTGGCAAGCCCTTAGCAGTACGACCGTATTCAGGAATTTCATAACCTTTTAGTCGATATACGCGTCCTTTATTGGTAAAGAAGAGCAGATGATCATGGGTGCTGGTTGAAACCAACTCACGCACAAAGTCATCATCCTTAACTCCCGTACCTTGAACTCCACGGCCACCACGTTTTTGAGCAGTAAACTCACTTTGGTCCAAACGTTTGATATAGCCCTTGTTAGATAGGGTAATCAAGACATCCGTTTCTTCAATCAAATCTTCATCTTCAAGAGTTAAGACTTCTCCGATCATCAACTCCGTACGACGCTTGTCACCAAACTTGCGTTTGACTTCGTCCAATTCCTCTTTGATAATTTGCGCCACGCGCTCAGGTTTGGCAAGAATATCAGCCAAATCTGCAATCAAAGCAATCAATTCATCGTATTCAGACTGAATCTTATCACGTTCCAATCCTGTCAAACGACGAAGACGCATATCAAGGATAGCTTGACTTTGACGTTCAGAAAGCTTGAACTTGCTCATCAACTCAGCTTGTGCTTCCGCATCTGTTTCACTGGCACGAATGATACGAATCACTTCGTCGATATGGTCAAGTGCAATTAAAAGACCTTCTAAGATGTGCGCACGCGCTTCTGATTTTTCCTTATCAAAACGAGTACGGCGAACAACCACTTCTTTTTGGTGTTCGATATAAGCATCCAAAATTTGACGAAGGGACAAGATTTTTGGCACACCATTTTGAATCGCCAAGATGTTGAAACCAAAGTTGGTTTGCATCTGGGTCATCTTGAAGAGGTTGTTAAGGATAACGTTGGCAGACGCGTCGCGTTTAACCTCTATTACAAAGCGAACGCCTTCACGGTTGGACTCATCACGTACAGCTGTAATGCCCTCAATTCGTTTTTCCTGAACCAAGCGAACAATATGCTCATGCACCTTGGTTTTATTAACCATATAAGGAAATTCCGTTACAACGATGCGCTCCCGACCCGTCTTAGTGGTTTCAATCTCTGTACGAGAACGAAGGACAATGGAACCTTTACCAGTCTCATAAGCCTTATGAATACCTGATTTTCCCATGACAAGAGCACCAGTCGGAAAATCTGGACCAGGCAAGACTTCCATCAAGTCCTTAGTCGTCACTTCAGGATTATCCATAACAAACTTCACTGCATCAATGGTTTCACCCAAATTGTGAGGTGGAATATTGGTTGCCATCCCAACAGCGATACCCGTTGCTCCATTGACCAAAAGGTTTGGAAAACGAGCTGGCAAGACCAAGGGTTCACGTTCGTTAGCATCGTAGTTGTCTACGAAATCAACTGTGTTTTTGTTGATATCACGAAGCATTTCAAGAGCAATCTTGCTCATACGTGCCTCAGTGTACCGCTGCGCGGCAGCACCGTCCCCGTCCATAGAACCAAAGTTTCCATGCCCATCAACAAGCATGTAACGGTAGCTCCACCACTGAGCCATACGAACCATGGATTCGTAAATTGAGGAATCACCGTGTGGGTGGTATTTACCCATAACATCCCCTGTAATACGGGCTGATTTTTTATGAGGTTTGTCTGGTGTAACACCTAGTTCATTCATTCCATAAAGAATACGACGGTGAACAGGTTTTAAGCCATCTCGAACATCAGGAAGGGCCCGCGCGACGATAACACTCATGGCGTAGTCGATAAAGCTGGTCTTCATCTCCTTTGTCAGATTGACATTCACTAAATTTCTATCCTGCATTCATAAATGCCTCATTTCACTATTAGTAATTAGATATATTATACCATAATTTGTCCTCCATTTCAGCCTTCTGAAACCACTAAAACGTTTACATCGATAACCGAATAGAATATTTGTGACAAAGCTTTTCAAAAGTGATAGAATGAAAGTGTCTGGGGATTCCCCTAAAAAAAATGAAGGAGATGTTTAGATAATGACTTCAACTAAACAACACAAAAAAGTGATCCTTGTTGGTGACGGTGCCGTAGGTTCATCTTATGCTTTCGCACTTGTTAACCAAGGAATTGCACAAGAGCTTGGAATTATTGAAATTCCACAATTACACGAAAAAGCTGTTGGTGATGCGCTTGACCTTAGCCACGCCCTTGCCTTCACTTCACCTAAAAAAATCTACGCTGCTCAATACTCTGACTGTGCAGACGCTGACCTTGTTGTTATCACTGCAGGTGCTCCTCAAAAACCAGGCGAAACTCGTCTTGACCTTGTAGGTAAAAACTTGGCTATCAACAAATCAATTGTAACACAAGTTGTTGAATCAGGTTTCGATGGTATCTTCCTTGTTGCAGCTAACCCAGTTGATGTTTTGACTTACTCAACTTGGAAATTCTCTGGATTCCCTAAAGAACGTGTTATCGGTTCAGGTACTTCACTTGACTCAGCACGTTTCCGTCAAGCACTTGCTGAAAAATTGGATGTTGATGCTCGTTCCGTTCACGCCTACATCATGGGTGAACACGGAGATTCTGAATTTGCGGTTTGGTCACACGCTAACATCGCTGGTGTAAACCTTGAAGAATTCCTTAAAGACACTCAAAACGTTCAAGAAGCTGAATTGATTGAATTGTTCGAAGGTGTTCGTGACGCTGCCTACACAATCATCAACAAAAAAGGAGCTACCTACTACGGTATCGCTGTAGCGCTTGCTCGTATCACAAAAGCAATCCTTGATGACGAAAATGCAGTACTTCCACTTTCAGTCTTCCAAGAAGGTCAATACGGTGTTAAAAACGTCTTTATCGGTCAACCAGCTGTTGTTGGTGCTCACGGTATCGTTCGTCCAGTAAACATTCCATTGAATGATGCTGAAACTCAAAAAATGCAAGCATCTGCTAAAGAATTGCAAGCTATCATTGATGAAGCATGGAAAAACCCTGAATTCCAAGCAGCTTCTAAAAACTAATGAAAAGAAGGTTCTCATCCATGGGAACCTTTTTCTTTTTTCTTTTTGCCCCAAAAATACCCCAAAGCAACAAAAAAAGCCTATCGACCAAGCAATGAAGCTTGATACAATAGGCTTTTTGAAAATTCATTATTTAACAGCGTCTTTAAGAGCTTTACCAGCTTTGAATGCTGGAACTTTAGAAGCTGCGATTTTGATTTCTTTACCAGTTTGTGGGTTGCGACCTTTACGTGCAGCACGCTCACGAACTTCAAAGTTACCGAAACCGATCAATTGAACTTTTTCACCAGCTGCAAGGTATTCAGTTACTGCTGCAAATACCGCGTCAACTGCTGCTGCTGAATCTTTCTTAGTCAATTCTGTAGCTTCTGCTACTTTAGCGATCAAATCTTGTTTGTTTGCCATGTTAACAAATCCTCCAAATAATTTCTAATTAACAAATATAATCATATCCTAAAATCGGCTATAGGTCAAGTCAAAAACACTATTTTGACCATTTTTTCTCTATTTTTTTAGGAATTGTAGCGAATTAGAATCGCCCAAGCATTCTCTCCAGTATGAGTTTGAATAATAGAGCCAGTTTCCAATACAGAGATTGGTTTCTCAACATAAGGTTGCAATAATGCCTTCATCTCATTCGCCCATTCGTTCGTTCCAGCGTAGGAAATGCCAATCTCTGCAACTGATTTTTTGGAAAGAGTATTGGTTAATTCCTCAAGCCACTTTTTGAAAGTTTTCGATCCACGTCCTTTGGCGATAGGTTGGAGTTCGTGGTTTTTCATCTGCATTACTACACGAATATTCAAGAGTGAACTTAGTAATCCTGTCACACGTCCAATACGACCACCCTTAACTAAGTTTTCTAACGTCGAAACACCGATATAAAGTTCTGTATGATTTTTGACGTCCTCTACATGAGCTAAGATCGTTTCTAAGTCTTTACCCTCTTTAGCAAGTTTTGCGGCTTCAACAACTTGGAACTTCATCGCTTGATCTGTAAAGGAACTATCAATAACCGTTACATCAGCAGTTGAGAGACTTGCCCCTTGGCTAGCAGCTTCCACAGTTCCAGACAAAGCATGGGACATGTGAATGGCGATAATTTGACTGCCATCTTTACCTAGTTCTTCAAAGACCTCAGCAAACACTCCCACAGGGGGCTGGCTTGTTTTAGGCAGATTCTTACTTTGTTGCATAAGATGAAGGAATTCTCCCTCTTTCAAATCTGCATCCGAATAAAGCACACTATCAATCATAACTGATAGAGGAACAACGGTGATATTTAATTCTTTAACTACTTCTGGTTCGATAGTAACAGAAGAGTCCGTTACAATTTTTACTTGTGTCATAATCAATCTTTCTATTCTTCTCGATAGGATTGGGATTTTCTCCTTTATTATATCAAAAAAATGATAAAAAATCATAAGTGATCCGATGAAAAGAACTGAATTTTTGGTATAATCTATCTATAGAAAAGTGAGGAACAGCCATGATTCGAAAACTTCAACCGATTATCACTATTATTTTTGGAGCTGCTATCTATGCCTTCGGTCTTACTTACTTTGTTGTTCCTTATCATTTATTTGAGGGAGGGGCGACAGGTATTACCTTGATTACCTACTATCTTTTTAAAATCCCTGTCTCATTGATGAACCTCTTAATCAATATCCCTTTATTTATCCTGGCTTGGAAGATATTTGGACCTAAGACCCTCTACTCCAGCCTTCTAGGATCTATTTCTCTTTCCATTTGGCTTGCAATCTTTGAGCGCATTCCTTTGCACATCGACTTGCAAGGGGATCTCATCATTGTCGCTTTAGTCTCAGGTGTCTTACTAGGGGTTGGTTTAGGAATTATCTTTAATGCTGGTGGAACCACTGGTGGCTCTGATATCGTTGCCCGTATCCTCAACAAATACACCAATATTTCGATTGGTAAATTGCTCTTTGGGATTGACTTTTTTATCCTAATGTTGATTTTGATTATCTTCCAGGACCTTCGTCTAGTTACCTATACCCTCTTATTTGACTTTATCATCGCTCGTGTTATCGACTTGATCGGCGAAGGAGGCTATGCTGGTAAAGGATTTATGATTATTACCCAATATCCTGATCAATTGGCCAAAGAGATTAACGATGAACTCGGACGTGGCGTTACCTTTATATCTGGTCAAGGCTACTACAGCAAAAAGGATTTAAAAATCATCTACTGTATCGTCGGTCGTAACGAAATCGTTAAAATGAAAGATATGATTCACAAAATTGATCCTCAAGCCTTTATCACCATCACTGAGGCTCATGAAATTCTGGGTGAAGGATTTACTTATGTGAAAGATTAAAAAGGCTGGGAATTCCCAGCTTTTATTCTTCTTCTGCGAGCGTTGAATGGCGGAACCCGTAAGTAAAGTAAATGACTAGACCAACTACAAGAGCAATGCCAAAGGCAATCCAGGTATCTAGACTATATTGAAGCATAAAGGAAACACAGATAAGAATGGAAAGAATTGGCAAAAGTGGCACCAAGGGAGTTTTAAACTCTCCCTCTTTTGGCATGCCCTTATCCTTTCTGAGTTTTATTATTCCGTAGGCTAGCAAAATGAGATAAGCTAGCGTACAAATATTTAAGAAGGCTGCAATACTGGCTAGAGGAAACACTCCTCCAGCAATGGCTGAAGCAACTCCTGTTAAAAGGGTCGCATTTTTAGGAACGCGACTAGTCTTGCTTAATTGTTTGAAACTTTGAGGTAAAAGTCCATCACGTGCTAAGCTATAAATCATCCGAGACAAAGCATAAGTCATGGAGATACATACGGTTATCAGGGTTAGAATGGCTACAAGCGAAACATAATTGGCCGCCCAGCCGATACCAATACTCCGTAATGAAAATGCTACTGCATCGTCCACATTGAGCTTACTGTAGTGAACAATCCCTGTCAATACTAAGGTTACCAAAGCATAGAGAATAGTGACGATTGTCAGAGAAAGGACAATTCCGCGAGGAATATTTTTTTGCGGGCTTTGAATTTCATCAACTGCCATGGAAATAGACTCAAACCCGAGAAATCCAAAGAACATCAAAGATGCACCCGCCATAATCCCAGTACTTCCACCATATAGTTGACCAAAACCAAATGGAGCAAAATTCGTCCAATTTTCAGGCTTGATGTACCAAATACCAACTAGGATAAATAAGGCGAGAGCTGAGAATTTCAAGACCACTAAAAGCGAATTAAATCGCAAAGCTGCCTTAGAATTTAATAAAACCAATCCCGTTACCAATGTCAGTACTAAAATAGGTAGAAGATCGATATAAGCACCTTGTTCAGGGTTAAAGGTTCCATTCAAGGCTTGCGGCATGGAGATACCATAATTACTGAGCAATCCCTTAAAGTAAGCTGCCCAGCCAGACGCCACACCTGAAACAGCCGTCATGAATTCCATGATGGTCAGCCAGCCAGCAATCCAGGCTGGCAATTCTCCTAAAATCGCATAGAGGTAACTATAAGCACCACCAGTAGCAGGCACACGAGAGGCAAATTCTGCAAAAAAGAGGGCTGATAGAGAAACACACAGAGCAGAAATCACAATGGAAATCACTAATGAGGGACCAGCTAGGGTAGCCGCTGCTGTTCCTGTAATGGTGAAAATCCCTGTCCCCACCATGGCACCAATCCCTAGAAGAATCAAATCCCACAATTTCAAATGGCGATGCATCTCTGTCTGTCTCAGACTAACATCCTTGGTTCTAAAAATATTCATACTTCATCTCCACTAAATGTAATTGTTTTATTTTACCATATAAAAGTATTTTTGTGAATATTTATTAGGTTCTTTTTTGAAAAAATTCTGAACAGAAAGGATTCCTGTTCAGAATTTGCATTTTTACCCACTGATTCTTTCAATTTGTTACTCATCAAGCGAGTAAGCTCAACAGTATACTCCATTGAAAGTTTTTGGGGATTTGGGATTTTTTAAACTTCAAAGTAAGGGAACGGACGGTCACTATCTAAAGGACGATTTGGAACTTCTTGTTCCAAAATAGCGCGCCAACCTGATACCAATTCTTCAAAAGTCAATTGGGCTTCTGGAGAAGCTGTTGTCAGCTTCCGACCAAACCAAGCCATGGTTGCAGTTTCAAACTGAAGCATAGCGTACTGGATTACTGGTACATTTGCCTCTTCATAATTTTCATTTACTGCACGTGCCACACCTGGTGCTTGTGGAAGGAGTTGATTACTGATTTTATCAATAACAGTCTCATCCATCTCTCTCCATGAAAGGAGCTGACCGTTTACTTGATAAAAGAGCTCAAAGGTTTCTTGATTTTCCTTGAAATTAGCAAGAACAAAAGCGCGTTCTACCGACTCAGGACCACCAGCAGCTTTTACAGCATTTATCAAGAGGTTTTGTTCCATTTGTCGCCAATAATCATCTGCTTCTTCTACTAAATCAACTGTAAAAGGTGGAACAATTTCCTCGACAGGAATTTCACCTTTATTCGATTTTTCAACATTACCAAATAATTTTTTTAAGAATCCCATTTGCTTCTCCTTTTGGGTTTTATCCGACAGATCCTTCCATTTCATAGCTAATCAAGCGGTTCAGCTCAACTGCGTATTCCATTGGAAGTTCTTTTGTGAAGGGTTCTACAAATCCCATAACGATCATCTCAGTAGCTTCAGATTCTGACAAACCACGACTCATGAGGTAGTATAGTTGTTCTTCTGAAATCTTAGATACCTTGGCTTCGTGCTCCAAAGCAACTTGCGAGTTGTGAATTTCATTAAACGGAATGGTATCTGATGCTGACAAGTCATCCATGATAATGGTATCACACTCGATATGAGAGACAGATTTCTTAGAGTTCTTGTTAAAGGTTACTTGTCCACGGTAGTCCACCTTTCCTCCGCCTTTAGCGATGGATTTAGACACGATAGAGGAGCTTGTGTGGGGAGCGTTGTGGATCATCTTGGCACCCGTATCTTGGTGTTGACCAGCATTAGCAAAGGCGATAGAGAGCATAGTACCACGCGCCCCTTCTCCATCAAGATAAACAGATGGGTATTTCATAGTTGTTTTGGCACCCAAGTTACCATCAATCCACTCAACAGTCGCATCTTTCAATGCTTTGGCACGTTTTGTTACCAAGTTATAGACATTATCAGACCAGTTTTGAATGGTTGTATAACGCATATAAGCTCCGTCCAAAGCGAAAATTTCTACAATGGCAGCGTGCAAGCTGTTGCTAGAATATGTTGGTGCTGTACATCCTTCTACGTAGTGGACGCTTGCTCCCTCATCAACGATAATCAAGGTACGTTCGAACTGACCTGTATTTTCGTTGTTGATACGGAAGTAGGTTTGAAGTGGAATATCTACCTTGACACCTTTTGGCACGTAGATAAAGGTTCCACCCGACCATACTGCTGAGTTGAGGGCCGCCAACTTGTTATCAGTCGGTGGTACCAACTTAGCGAAGTATTGTTTAAACAAGTCTGGGTATTCCTTGAGGCCAGAATCCGTATCTGTAAAGATAATCCCCAATTTCTGGAACTCTTCCTTCATGTTATGGTAAACCACTTCTGACTCGTACTGGGCAGAGGCACCTGCTAGATAAGCACGCTCAGCTTCTGGAATCCCGATACGTTCAAAGGTTTCTTTGATTTTTTCAGGAACTTCATCCCAAGAACGGGCTGGTTTGTCAGATGGTTTTTGGTAGTAGATCAAATCATCAAAGTCAATCTCTGACAAGTCTGCTCCCCAGGTTTGCATAGGCATTTTTTTGAAGGTTTCATAAGACTTCAAACGGAATTCTAACATCCACTCAGGTTCTCCCTTAGCAGCTGATAATTCGCGAATGACTTCTTCGTTCAATCCTTTTCCTGTCGATAGGACAGGCTCTACATCGTCATGGAAACCAAATTTATATTCACCAAGGTCAATTGGTTTTGGTTCTACTCTTTCTTCAGCCATAATATCCTTTCTTTCATTCTTCATTTCTACTGATTCGTAAGACAAAAGAAACTTGTCTTACTGTTTTTCTTGATCTTCAATTGTTTTCTTAAGGGCATTCCAAGCTAGAGTTGCACACTTAATCCGTTGTGGGAATTTGGCAACACCTGATAAGAAAGCTGCATCGCCAAGTTGGTCTTGACGGTCATCTTTTTGTCCTTGAACCATTTCAGAAAAAATGGTTGCAAGTTCTAAAATTTCTTGCTTTGTTTTTCCTAAAACGGCATCTGTCATCATACTAGCAGAGGCAGTTGAAATCGTGCATCCTGAGTTTAGAAAAGCGATATCTTCCAAACGGTCCTCTGCGTCAAACTTGACAGAGAGGTTGATAACATCCCCACAGGTTGGATTATTGAGACTGATTTGCTCAGCATCTTCCAGCTTCCCTTGGTGATGAGGATTTTTCGAATGGTCTGCTACCACTGCCATATAAAGGCTATCTAGTTTAAAAAGTGCCATTGAAAAACTCCTTTGTCTTTTGTAGGGCATCGACCAACTTGTCGCAATCTGCCTTGGTATTGTAGATATAAAAACTTGCACGAGCTGTTGCTGGGACTTCCAAATACTGAAGCAAAGGTTGGGCGCAATGGTGACCAGCACGAACAGCCACTCCTTCATAATCCAAAGCTGTCGCAAGATCATGAGGATGAAGATCACCTAGGTTAAAGGCAATGACACCTGAACGTTGAGCCAAGTCCTGCGAACCATAAATGGTCAAACCTTCAATGGCCTGCAATTTTGGATAGACGTATTCAATCAGTTCTTGTTCATGAGATTCAATGGCATCCATACCAATCTTTTCCAGATAATCCACTGCTGCAGCAAGTCCGATAGCACCTGCCATATTTGGCGTTCCAGCCTCAAATTTCCAAGGCAATTCCTTCCAACTAGCAGATTGCTCATAGACCAAATCAATCATCTCACCACCAAATTCAATTGGAGACATTTGTTCCAGATACTTTTCTTTGCCATAAAGAACACCGATACCAGTCGGACCAGCCATCTTGTGCCCTGAAAAGGCAAAGAAGTCCACATCCAAGTCCTGAACATCAATCTTCATATGTGGCGTAGACTGAGCACCATCCACCACCATGATAGCTCCAACTTGGTGGGCCAATTGCGTGATTTCTTTGATAGGATTAACCACACCAAGGACATTAGAGGCATGAGCTAGCGAAACAAACTTGACCTTGTCCGTCAATTTAGCGCGCAAGTCATCCATATCCAGAGCTCCGTCCTTGAGATAAACATAGACAAGCTCTGCCCCAGTCTTGCGACAAGCTTCCTGCCATGGAATGATATTAGAATGGTGTTCCATTACTGAAATCAAGACCTGGTCTCCCTCAGTCAGGATTTCCTCAGCAAAGCGTGCCACCCAGTTAAGGCTGGTTGTCGTTCCTCTGGTAAAGAGAACTTCCTTTGTAGAGCCTGCATTGATAAACTTACGAATGGTTTCACGAGCCGCCTCATAGGAAGCTGTCGCCCGCTCCGCCAAGGTATGGACCCCACGATGAACATTTGCATTGTCCTGCTCATAATAGCGGTTAATCGTTTCCAGAACTGCTAGTGGTTTTTGTGTCGTCGCGGCATTGTCCAGATAGACCAGAGGTTCATCGTTGACAATCTGGTCTAAAATTGGAAAATCCTTGCGAATCGCTTCTACATCTAACATAGGCTTCCCCTTAGCGTTTTGACAATTTTTCTTCGATCGTTGCAATCATTTCTTCACGAACTTCTTTGACTGGAATCTCAACAATTACGGAGCCAAGGAAACCGCGAACAACCAAACGCTCAGCAGTCGCCTTATCCAAGCCACGGCTCATGAGGTAGTACATATCTTCTGGATCCACCTGACCGATAGAAGCCGCGTGACCTGCAGTTACGTCATTCTCATCAATCAAAAGAATTGGGTTGGCATCTGAACGCGCTTGGTCTGAAAGCATGAGAACACGGCTTTCTTGTTGCGCATCTGCTCCCTTAGCACCCTTGATAATGTGGCCAATACCATTGAAGGTCAAGGTAGCTTTTTCAAGGATAACCCCATGTTGGAGGATATTTCCGATTGAGTTACATCCATAGTTAGTCACTCGAGTATCAATCCCTTGCACCTGACGGCCACTTGAAAGAGCTACGACTTTAAGATCAGCATGGCTACCATTTCCAATCAAGTCGCTATCAAAGTCCGCAACGACATTTCCTTCGTTCATGACACCGATTGCCCAGTCAATGCTGGCATCGTTGCCTAGTTTACCACGACGGCTAATGTAGGCAGTGACATTTTCACCTAAACGGTCAATAGCAGCAAACTTCACTTGCGCACCTGAACGAGCAATCACTTCAACCGTGATATTAGCAGTTGCCTTGGCACTACCTTCACCTCGTGACTCTAGACGTTCAAGATAACTAATCTTAGAATTTTTACCAGCGATAATCATAATATGCTTGTTAAATGGCACATCGCTATCACTGTCTTGGTAGAAAATTCCTTCGATTGGCTCTGTAATCTCAACATTATCAGGAATGTAGAGAACAGCACCACTGTTAAAGTAAGCTGTATGGTAGGCTGCCAACTTGTCATCGTCATACTTAACAGATGACATGAAGAATTCCTCAATAAGCTCTGGAATTTCTTCTAAAGCTGAGTGAAAGTCTGTAAAGACAACACCTTGTTCAGCCAATTCAACTGGAGTTTGTTCAAAAACAGTCTGCGTTCCTACTTGAACCAACTTCAAGTGATTATCTAGAGTCGTGAAGTCAGGAACATTTGCTGAAGGTTCACTTTCTGTGATGGTTCCATCTCCCAGATTCCAACGGTGAAATTTGACACGCTCAATGACTGGTAATTCCAAACTCTCAATCTTATCAAAAGCTTTTTGACGGAGGTCAGCCAACCAGCTTGGTTCAGCGTGCATTTCTGAAAAAAGTTTAATATTCTCTTTAGTCATTTACTTCTCCTAAAAGATACGAGGGAATTACAATTCTTCCTTGTAGTCGTAGCCTAGTTCTTCAGCTAGTTTTGCGTATCCTTCACGTTCCAAACGGGCAGCCAATTCTGGACCACCAGAAAGGACCACACGACCTTCCATCATCACATGTACCACGTCTGGCGTGATGTAGTTCAAGAGACGTTGGTAGTGAGTGATGATCATAGCACCAAAGCCTTCACCACGCATGGCATTGACACCTTTCGATACGACTTTAAGAGCGTCAATATCAAGACCTGAGTCAATCTCATCTAAAAGAGCAAAAGTTGGTTCCAACATCAAGAGTTGAAGAATTTCATTACGTTTTTTCTCACCACCAGAGAAACCTTCGTTGAGGTAACGCTCTGCCATTTCTTCTTTCATGTTGAGCAATTCCATTTTCTCGTCTAGTTTAGTGATGAACTCACGAACTGAAATCTTTTCATCATCTTCTTTACCAGCATTCATAGCTGCACGAAGAAATTCAGCGTTGGTAATTCCAGGGATTTCAGATGGGTATTGCATAGCAAGGAAAAGTCCCATACGCGCACGCTCGTCCACTTCCAACTCAAGGATATTTACGCCATCAAACAAGACCTCACCTTTAGTAACTTCATAGTTAGGGTTCCCCATGATAGCGGCAGAAAGAGTCGATTTACCAGTACCATTTGGTCCCATGATAGCAGCGATTTCTCCTGTTTTCAGAGTCAGATTGACTCCTTTCAAAATTTCTTTTCCTTCAATCTCAACGTGAAGATCTTTGATCTCTAATACTGACATGATAGTTCCTTTCTTTTTCTGGCCTACTTCCTTTATCCTTAGAGAAATCACTTACATTTCTCAAAAAATACAAGAAAAGGTCCATAAATATACTCTACTAGTATAACAAAAAAAAGCCTAAAAGGCTTTGATTTTGTTTAGAAGCTAGTGACTAATCCTTGCGGTTTAGGTGCTGATCAATGGCATCTACTATTTTCCCCATTACATAACTTAACCTAAAATTTCGAAAAAGAAGAATGGCCCAAAAGGCTGCCATGAAATAGCGACCCGTCATCCAAGCTTCATTGAAAAAATAAGTCTCAGCAGCAGTAAATAGTGCTATCACGATAAATTGTTGTCTAGTCATAGGATTATTGTACCATGAAATCCACTTTTAGTCTTCTTCGACCATGACTTTATCAGCCAGAAATTCAAATCCCTCTGGAATCAGGCTCTCTTCTTCTACCTCTTGATCTGCTTGAGAAGACTTGTTTTTAGCTGAAAATGCTGCACGAACCTCTTTCCATTCCTCTAGGGAAATTGCCAGGATTTCAGGTGAAAATCCAGCCGCTTGACTAAGAATATTGCCAAACATGGTATTGAGGTTATCCCGTTTCATGGTTTGGCCTGCATTGAAATTAGATTCAAAAGCTAAAATAGCATGGTGTTCGTTGGCTGCAACTGGTTGAGAACCAACAAGCAGAGCCTTATCAGGTCCAGCTAAACTCTCAATCACTTCTCCCCACGCATTCTGGAGGCGAATCAAGTTTTGCCGTGCCAATTCAGGATTTTCAACAGCTTCTTGTAGGATAGCCTGAACCTTATTACGGTCTACTCGATAGACTGTCTTGGAAGTGGCTGGACGGCTAGGGACTGGCGCCACTTGTTTAGGCACCGTTCCAACATTAGCAAGTTCTTGCTTGAGACGAACTACTTCCTGTCTCAGTGCAGAGATTTCACTTTCGACAGCTCCTGAAAGCACTGGTTCAGGCTTAATCTCCGCTAAACGAATGGTCATCATCTCAGCATAAATCTTAGGTTGTAGGCTTGCTTTCATATCCGCCAAGCTCACAGTCGCTATTCGAATCATTTCAAAGAGACTTTCCTGAGAAAGAGCTAGATTGTCCATAAAAACTGGACTATGATGAGCATTTTCGCCACCTGTCTGAACAACTAGTAGATCGCGCAAATACTGCAAGAGATCCGTCACAAAACGAGTCATGCTCTTACCATTTTCAAACAAAAGATTCAAAGAATCAAGCGCTTTTGGAACATCCTGCTGAGACAAGGCAGCTACATAGTCATCAAGTGCTGATAGACTAATGGTGCCTGTAATCTCCTCAGAGATAGCTGTGGTTAAAGCATTTCCTTGCGTCAAACTCAAAGCTTGGTCCAGAATAGACAAGGCATCCCGCATCCCACCTTCAGCTCGTCTGGCAATGATTTCCACAGCCTCTGGTTCAGAACTGATATTTTCTTTTTCTAAAATATGATGAATATGTGCCGTAATATCTTGCGTTCGAATCGACTTAAACTCAAAACGTTGGACACGCGATAAAATAGTTGCTGGAATCTTGTGCAATTCGGTGGTCGCCAAAATAAAGACAACATTTTGAGTTGGTTCTTCTAGAGTCTTTAAAAGCGCATTAAAGGCTCCTGTAGACAGCATATGAACCTCGTCTATGATATAGACCTTATAACGTGCCAAACTAGGAGCATAGGTGGATTTATCACGAATTTCTCGGATTTCATCAACTCCGTTATTCGAAGCCGCATCCATTTCGATAACATCTTCTAAGCTACCTTCTGTCACAGCCTGACAGATATAGCAGTTATTACACGGTTCTCCGTCCACTTGGTTCGGACAGTTCATAGCCTTGGCAAAAATCTTGGCTACACTGGTCTTCCCAGTCCCACGAGGGCCTGAGAAAAGATAGGCATGACTAATCTTTTCCTGCTCGATCGCTTGTTTTAGGGTTTTAGCCACAACTTCTTGACCTACTAGTTGTGAAAAAGTTTGGCTTCTATATTTTCGATAAAGTGCTTGATACATTAGGCTTTCTCCTCAAACATCGTAAAGTCCCATTCAGTCTTCTCAAGCAAAATAGCGACAAATTGTTCCAAGTAATCACGGTCAATGGCATTGTAATCATCAATAAGTGAAGAATCCAGGTCTAAGACACCCAGCAATTGACCATTCTTGAGCATGGGAACCACGATTTCACTTTTGGCCATACTATCACAAGAAATGTAGTTTGGATAGGTGGTCACATCGCCAACTAAAACAGTCTCTTGAAACTCAGCAGCTTCTCCACACACGCCTTTTCCAAGCGGAATGCGAATACAAGAAACACCACCCTGAAAAGGCCCTAAAACCAACTCGCTACCATCAAACAGATAAAAACCTGCAAATACAGTATTCGGAAAGCGAGATTTTAGGAGAGCACTAGCATTCGAAAGATTGGCAAGGACATTGCTCTCACCTTCAAGTAAATAAGAGAGTTCCTCATTTAACAATTGATATTGTGATTGTTTTTCTGAATCTAACATAGAACTATTATATCAAAAATGGGAAAGAGACAAAAGAAAAATCCCTTGTTTTAAACAAAGGATTTTATGATTGTCAATTTGATTAAAGTTCGATATCACCGAACAAGTCAGCCATTGAGAATCCTGTTTGTGTTTCTGGAAGTTCGAAATCACGTTTTTCTTGACGTTTTGGACGACGTGGACGAGCAGCGCGTTTTTCTTCTTTTTGTCCTTCTTCTTGAGCTGGACGTTCTTCAAGAGCTTTGATAGAAAGTGATACGCGTTCTGCGTCAGCGTTAACATCAAGGACTTTAACAGTAACTTCTTGACCAACAGTAAGAGCTTCTTTTGGATTTTCAATACGTTTGTGTGAAATTTGAGATACGTGAACAAGTCCATCGATACCTGGCAATACTTCAACAAATGCACCAAAGTCAGTCAAACGTTTAACTGTTCCTTCTACTACATCACCTTTAGCCAATTTTTGCTCAACGCCATCCCATGGTCCAGGTGTTGTCGCTTTAAGTGAAAGTGATACGCGTCCTTCTTCTTCGTTAAGATCAAGGATCTTCACTTCGATTTCTTCACCAACAGTTACAACAGATTTAGGTGATACGTTACGTTCGTGTGACAATTCAGTCAAGTGAACCAATCCGTCAACACCACCAAGGTCGATGAAAGCACCAAAGCTAGTGATACGAGCAACTTTACCAGTTACAACATCACCAACAGCCAATTTACCGAACACTTCAGCACGAGCTGCCGCAGTAGCTGCTTCAACAACTTCACGACGTGAAAGGATAAAGCGGTTTTCTTTTGGATCAACTTCTTTGATTTTAGCATCAAATTCTTGACCTACAAAACGCTCAGTGTTACGTACGAAACGAGTATCCAACATTGAAGCTGGGATGAATCCGCGAACACCTTCAAATTCTACTGAAAGTCCACCTTTAACGGCACGAGTTCCTTTAACAGTAACAACTTCTTCTTCGCGACCAACAAGTTTGTCCCATGCTTTGCGAGCTTCAAGGCGTTTTTTAGATACAAGGTATGTAACTGTATCAGTATCTTTACCAACTACTTGACGAAGTACAAGAACATCCAATACTTCTCCTACTTTAACAAAGTCATTGATATCTGCATCGCGATCGTTTGTCAATTCGCGAAGAGTCAAGACACCTTCAACACCAGTCCCAGAGATTGCAACGTTAGCTTGAGTCGCATCAACTGTCAATACTTCAGCACTAACAACATCACCAGGCTCAACTTGGCTAACGCTATTTAGCAAATCTTCAAATTCGTTCATCTAAAAAATCCTCCAACAATCAAGTTTTTCCAAACTTGACATACTTATAATTTTTTTCCTAAGCACCCGCAAAGACATGTTCACATCGTTCACGTCTTTCAATTATAAAAATAAAATACCCTAAGATATTTTCCTTTTTATCTTGAATTTATTACCTAAGAACTGGGGTAGCTGGATTCGAACCAACGCATGAGGGAGTCAAAGTCCCTTGCCTTACCGCTTGGCTATACCCCATTGATGAATGGAGAGAGAGGGATTCGAACCCCCGAACCCGAAGGAGCGGATTTACAGTCCGCCGCGTTTAGCCTCTTCGCTATCTCTCCAATGTTTAACGAGAGCTATTATATCATGAAATTTTCAATAAAACAAGTATTATTTTGTCAAATTATAGTTTTCAATCAAAATTTCCACAGCTTTTTCAAGTTTTTTATAAAAACTATCGACATTTCCATTATTTATGATGGCAAATTGGCTATCTAATTCGGCAATTTCTCCAATAACCTTTTTCCCGATCGTCAAAACGTATCCTTCATAGCTGTCTTTTCCAACAGTCACTTTTGCATCAGTTAATTGGATTTCAATTTTCTTATCTTTTTTACTCATACTGTACCTCTTTTCACTTTTTCTATTGTACAAGAAAATGCTCAAACTAGCAAGAAAAAACTCCATTTCAGTCCTTACAACTGCTATGGAGTTCTTCTTTACTTCATGACTTTTAGTCCACTTTGACAATCCATCCTTCTGGTGCTTCTACATCACCAAATTGGATACCAGTCAATTCATCATAGAGTTTACGTGTAACAGGTCCTACTTCTGTTTCACTATAGAAAACATGGAAATCATCGCCATGTTGGATGCCTCCAATTGGAGAAATAACTGCTGCTGTTCCACAAGCACCAGCCTCTACAAAACGATCCAAATTATCGATTGGGACATCACCTTCAATCGGAGTCAAGCCCAAGCGGTGTTCTGCCAAATAAAGCAAAGAATACTTGGTAATAGATGGTAAAATAGATGGACTCAATGGCGTTACAAATTCGTTGTTAGCTGTGATTCCAAAGAAGTTGGCTGATCCGACTTCCTCAATCTTGGTGTGGGTAGCTGGATCTAGGTAGATAACATCTGAAAAATTACGTGATTTTGCCATTTTTCCTGGTAGAAGACTAGCAGCATAGTTCCCACCTACCTTGGCCGCACCCGTACCATTTGGAGCTGCACGGTCGTATTCATCCTGAATCAAGAAGTTCGTTGGAACTAAACCACCTTTAAAGTAATTTCCAACTGGCATAGCAAAGATGGTAAAAATATATTCTTCTGCTGGTTTTACCCCAATAATATCCCCAACACCAATCAAAAGTGGACGGAGATAAAGGGTTCCACCTGTTCCATATGGTGGGACGTATTCTTCATTTGCACGCACAACTGCTTTACAAGCTTCTACAAACATTTCTGTTGGAACTTGTGGCATCAAAAGACGGTCACAAGTACGTTGCAAACGCTTAGCATTTTCGTCAGGACGGAACAATTGAACACTGCCGTCCTTGGTACGATAGGCTTTCAATCCCTCAAATGCTTGCTGTCCATAGTGGAGACTTGGAGAAGACTCTGAAATATGCAAGGTTGCATCCTCTGTCAATTCTCCTTGATCCCATTGACCATTTCTGTAGTGAGCGATATAACGGTAAGGTAGTTTCATATAAGCAAATCCAAGGTTTTCCCAATCAATTGCAACTGTCATGTGTTTCTCCTTTATACTATTCAAACTATGTGTTCTATTCTACACTTTTCTAGTAGAATTTCAAGTATTATTTGTAATTTTCTGAAAATTTTTTCAACATAAAGAAATCAGCCCTCTGGACTGATTCTTTTTACGAATTTGTTTTATCCTCTTTAAAGACTTCTTTGAGGTAAGCATCGAAAACTTCCTCATCTGAAATGGTGTCTGAAATAAAGCTTCCATTGCTAGTACGTTCTGACAAGTTGAGGTCTTGCAATCGACTCTCATAGATTGTTCCCTTGTTAGATTGGACAAGTAACGTTTGGTCGTTTTCTTCTACTTCTGTACTAAAAAGATCACCAACGAAACCTTGCTCTGCAACTGCTCCAGCCAAGAAGACACGGTGCGGTTTGTTTTTCAACTCACGCAAAACTTGTAGTCCTCGTTTAGCACGGCTGGTCGCTGGAATTTCCTCAATGGAAACGCGTTTCAAGCTTCCACGTTGGGTCAAGAGGTAGAAGGATGAGGTGTTACAGATAAAGGCTTCCTGAAGCGCATCATCTGCTTTCAGGTTCATAGCCTTGACACCTGCAGCCTTGGCACCAACAACCGGAACCTCTTCGATATTGAAACGAAGGGCATAACCGTTTTGACTAATCAAAAGAACACCATCTAGTTTAATCGGAGCCACTGCTACAATCTGGTCTGTCTCGTCTTTGAGCTTAGCGTACTTGACAGATTTCGACTTGTAGGTCCGCCATGGAGAGAACTCTTTGCGTTCTACACGCTTGATTTGACCAAGGCGAGTCGCTGCAAAATAAGTTGTCGCATCATCAAACTGATCCACTACTTCTGCATAGAGGATTTCTTCGTTAGTTTCAAAGTTTGTAATGGTCTGGCTCAGATGCTCTCCGATATCCTTCCAACGAATATCTGCCAATTCATGGATTGGTCGATAAATGACATTTCCAAGAGTAGTGAACATCAAGAGGTGCTGGGTTGTCTTGGCAGTTTGCACAAAGATCAAACGATCATCATCACGTTTGCCAATTTCTTCCAGAGTGGATGCCGCAAAGGAACGTGGGCTGGTACGCTTGATATAGCCTGCCTTGGTTACGCTGATGTAAGTATCTTCTTCAGCAATCAAACTAGCTGTATCAATCTCAATCACTTTTGCTGTATCTTCCAAAGTACTCAAACGTGGTGTCGCAAATTTCTTCTTGACCTCACGAAGTTCTTTCTTCATGAGATTATACATGGTACGTTCATCACCGATGATAGCCGCAAGCATGGCAATCTTTTCACGAAGTTCTGCTTCTTCTTCCTGCAAGACAACAACGTCTGTATTGGTCAAACGGTAAAGTTGTAAGGTCACGATGGCTTCAGCCTGCTCTTCTGTAAACTCATAGCTGACCTTGAGGTTTTCCTTGGCGTCAGCCTTGTTCTCAGAAGCACGGATAAGGGCAATGACTTCATCCAAAATCGAAATCACGCGAATTAAACCTTCAACGATGTGAAGACGTTTCTCAGCCTTTTCCTTGTCAAAGCGTGAACGCGCCAGAATCACTTCACGACGGTGGGCGATATAGCTAGACAGGATTGGGACAATTCCAACTTGACGAGGAGTGAAATTATCAATCGCTACCATGTTAAAGTTGTAATTGATTTGTAAGTCGGTGTATTTGAAAAGATAGTTGAGAACAAGCTCGGTATTAGCGTCTTTCTTGAGTTCGATAGCAATGCGAAGGCCGTCACGGTCAGACTCATCACGAACTTCGGCAATCCCCGCTACTTTGTTATTGACACGAACATCATCAATTTTCTTGACCAGATTGGCCTTATTGATTTCATAAGGAATCTCAGTGATAACGATTTGTTCCTTACCGCCTTTTAGCTTTTCAATCTCCGTCTTGGAACGAACAACTACGCGTCCTTTCCCAGTTTCATAAGCCTTCTTTATTTCGTCACGCCCTTGGATGATAGCCCCTGTAGGGAAGTCTGGACCAGGTAAGAATTCCATGAGCTTGTCCACCTTGGCTGTTGGATGGTCAATCATGTAAACAGTCGCATCAATGACCTCAGCTAAATTATGCGGAGGAATATCTGTGGCATATCCAGCCGAAATACCAGTCGAACCATTGACCAAGAGGTTTGGAAATGCTGCTGGTGAGACAGTAGGTTCTTTCTCGGTATCGTCAAAGTTCCAAGCAAAGGGAACTGTCTTTTTCTCGATATCTTGAAGAAGATAACCAGCAATCTCAGACAAACGAGCTTCGGTATAACGCATTGCCGCTGGCGGATCTCCGTCCATAGAACCGTTATTACCGTGCATTTCAACTAGAATCTCACGGTTTTTCCAATCCTGAGACATACGAACCATGGCATCATAGATAGAAGAATCCCCGTGTGGGTGGAAATTCCCCATGATGTTCCCGACAGACTTAGCAGACTTGCGGTAGCTCTTGTCAAAAGTATTGCCATCCTTATTCATCGAATAAAGAATACGACGCTGAACCGGCTTCAATCCATCACGAATGTCTGGCAAAGCCCTGTCTTGAATAATGTACTTGGAGTAGCGACCAAAGCGCTCTCCCATGATGTCCTCAAGGGACATGTTTTGAATGTTACTCATATAGGATACAGAGCCCGTAAAATACCAAGTGTAAAGATAAATTCTTGAAATAAGCTCTCAAAAGAATTTATTTTTTTACACAGTATTTAGGGCGTGTTCAACTCCTTTCAAAGAATGTAGAGTGGTTTTTACATTAAAATTGGTATTAAGAAAAATATTTTTAGATACTATTTAAGTCATTCACAAACACTTATTTAGATTAAGTAAAGGCAACTATTTCCTATGGATTATTCTTTCTTCTTTGAAGTGTGTACAAATATTGACAAGGTAAATAAGAAACTATAACAGTTGATATCAGCAAGATATTAAACATAAACTTTTGCCCTCTAAATAGCTCCTCCCAATGCATTGTATTAAGATAATGAAAAATTAAACCGAATAAATAACAGAAACTTACAGGGAAGACTCTCCACTTGATTGATTTGTATAAATAATATCAGCGTATTGAGTGATAGAGTGTGGAAGAAACAAGCATAGGTAAACAAAAAGAAATTAGAAAGAAAGAAAATCTTAAAGCATCATCAAAAAGCTCTGTGCGATCTATTGAAATAAGCCAAATATTACACATCGTTATAATAATCGGGAAAAATAATCCATACACCCTTTTATGTAACTTATTTCTTTTGATAGCTAGAAATATAGAGGACACCAATACTAAAATTTGTACTCCTGGGAATCCCATAAAAAATGTAGCAAATACATAATCTAACATACTAGTTCAACCTCTCCTCAGCATACTTAATCATCTTCTCAGCTACTTCTTTATCGTAGTCAAATCCAATCTTTTGGGCAAGGATTTGAGCCTCTTGATGGAAAAGTTCCATGGTAGCAAACAAAGACCGAGTGATTTTATCTAAACTTGATAAATCAAGCAGATTTGAGAATTCTTTCTCTTTCTCAGCAGGTAAATAGTTAAAGAGATACTTGTAGTTTTTGCCGATATCAATCGTCCCCTTATCAGCTGCAACCTGCCAAGCCAAGACCTTCAAGAGTTCTTGTTGACAAATTCCGTAGAGATGGTCTGTGGCATAAATGACTTGCTTGCGGCAGATTCCTTTGACCACGTAAGCTGATACCCACCAAAATTCATTGCAGGCTTTTTCAAGCTTTATCGTGCTAGCTGGGCTTGTCCAAAAACGTTGAGGACTTGGTGAATAAGGGGCAAACAAACCCTTCTTATCTTCTAAAACGGTGAACCCTGCTTCACTATCCACCCACTCTTGAATATATTCCGTAGGACAGAGGGTCAAATCAATCCGATTTCCATCTTCAAATAGCATCAGATAAAGTCGACGGTTGCCTAGGACATTATGCTGCTCAATGATACGAGTGCCAAACTGGTCTAACCAAGAAAGGTCACTCGTCAGATTATCTAAGTCGTCCACGACATAGACCACGTCGTAATCCTGAAACTCATCTTTTGGTGCTTTTGGGTTTGTCCGTGAACCAGACATGGCGACAGCTTCAACTTGTATATTTTCGGCTACCTGTAAAATCAATTTCAGCATTTGCGCTTCACTTCTATGTTGTCTGCACATATCTTTTATAGAATTATTTTTCATTGCCGTCTTGCTCCTCTTGTTTTTGGACGCCTCGTATTCTTTTCATCTCAAGTTCGCCTACTATCAATTGGATAGTTGAACAAATCCCCAAAACGATTAAAATATAACAAATAGATATTATGTTGCTTCTTTGGTAATTTTTTATGATTTCCCATACAACAAATATATTTACCAATGAAAGGAGAAAGATGAAGGTGGCATTGATCAGGAGTATTATAGCTAATTTGCTCGTAAAATGCCTACAATGGATTACGCTCTTATATAGAGTATAAAATGAGTAAACAAACATCAAGGGGGCGAAATATTCTATATAAAACAAAATAAATCTTGCCCCATAGTACGAGTTACCTTTCACTGGCATATCAGATAGACAGACACCAATTGTGAAAATGGACAGTAAAAACAGGGATATTGAACGAGCATACTCTTTTCTCCCCAAGTTGGAGATTAAATCACTTATAATTCCAAAGATTACTATGACAATAACGAAAATAGAAAACATAAATTCCCTAATCATTACTGAACCTCCATCAATTCTACATATTATTTACACAACAAATGTGACAATCATTTTTACTTGAACGATGCAACTTTACTGTATGGCGAAGGTTATACCCTTCGTAATAATATGAAGCATCCACACCCTTAAAGAAACGGGTCTGAGTAAGGTCATCCGTCAGATTATTGAGGAGGAGATACTTGAGTTCTTACCAGCGTCAACTTTTAAAGTTTCAGCTGTTTTTAAAATCAGTCCAAGCATTTCCTGGTTAGTTCTCATCTATGTCACCCTCATCTGAAACATGGTTAGTAAAAGGAGCATCTTCTTTCTTTTGTTGTTGTAGTTTTCGAACTCTTGTTCTTTCAAGCATCCAAAGTAGGAATTGAATTCCTGAAAAAAGGCCTTGCAAGAAAATAAATATATAGATTTCTTTAATCCCTCTAAATAATACTAAACCATTTACAATTGAGAGTAGAAATATAAGTGCAACGTTACATATTAGGATCCGTGCAAACTTACTAGGGAAATACTTGACGTGCTTGATACTCTTATAAAGACTAGTAATCGCATACGTTAAGCACAGAGGCGCATGAGCGTAGATGGAAAACACCCGTACAAATGCTCCTAAGTATGGTTCGTCTAAAGACGGATTGAACACTACAAACATTCCTATATTACAAGCCATAAATACTAGGGAACTTAAGGAGCTTGAATATTCTATTTTCTCTTTATTGGAAATTGCATCAAGAATTATCCCAGCAATAACAATGATTTCGAGAAAGAAAAATATCATTATTAAATAACTGTTCACTATTCACTCCCCCTTTGCTTACTGATTACGTTTGGTGTAATGGAGATAGAGAGGAGGAAGATAGGAAACCAGAATCATCAAAATCATTACCAAGAATGTCAACAGATGGATCTGAACTAAATTTACCACATACCATCCCAGAATACCCACAGATAGGGGACCTAAAACATAGGATAGGAAAACCCAAAAAGCCTTCCACCGTTTCTCCGGATAGACATAACACAATCGAATCAGTGTGTAGACTAAGGTTCCTGCTATCAAAGGAAAACCAAATAAAATCATGACAAAGGATGCCACTAAAGAACCGGATTCTGACGAATCCATATTGAATAAAAGCATCAAGATCATAAACAAGGTAAATACAATCGGTGCATATAAACCTTGGAAGCTTTTTTTTCGACTATCGATGTAGAATGCAAGAATAGCCGAGGGTAAAGAAACTAAGAAAACCAAACCCAAATAACTTCCAAAAATCGAATGTCCTGAACTATCCATTAATCATACTCCTTAAAACACTGTCGCTTCTTCCAGCGTAAACTTGACATTATCCTCAATCCACTTACGGCGTGGTTCGACCTTATCTCCCATGAGGACATTGACGCGGCGTTCTGCGCGGGCTAGGTCTTCAATCGTAACACGGATGAGTGTACGAGTTTCCGGATTCATAGTTGTTTCCCAAAGTTGGTCCGCATTCATCTCACCAAGACCTTTGTAGCGTTGAAGGGTAGCCCCTTTACCGAACTGCTTACGTAGTTCTTCTAGCTCTCCGTCCGTCCAAGCATAGGCCACTTCTTCTTTCTTACCTTTCCCTTTGGACATCTTGTAAAGAGGCGGAAGGGCGATATAGACATGGCCTGCCTCAACTAGCGGACGCATATAACGGTAGAAGAATGTTAAAAGAAGAGTTTGGATATGGGCACCATCGGTGTCGGCATCGGTCATGATAATGATCTTGTCATAGTTGGCATCTTCAAGTGAGAAGTCTGCCCCAACACCCGCACCGATGGTATAAATCATGGTATTGATTTCTTCATTTTTGAGAATATCTGCCATCTTGGCCTTGGCTGTATTGATAACCTTACCTCGAAGAGGCAAGATAGCCTGGAACTTACGGTCACGACCTTGCTTGGCAGAACCGCCGGCAGAGTCCCCCTCAACCAGGTAAAGTTCATTCTTGGCAGGGTTTTTAGACTGGGCTGGGGTCAATTTCCCAGACAACAAGCCCTTATCTTTTTTATTTTTCTTACCATTTCGGCTCTCATCACGCGCTTTGCGAGCCGCTTCACGGGCATCACGCGCCTTAATAGCCTTGCGGATGAGATTGGAAGTCAGTTCACCATTTTCCATAAGAAAGAAGGTCAACTTATCAGCCACAATCCCATCCACAACTGGACGAGCCAGAGGACTCCCTAGTTTATCCTTGGTCTGACCTTCAAACTGGAGGTGTTCTTCAGGAACGAGAATAGAAAGAACGGCTGCTAGTCCCTCGCGATAATCTGAACCTTCAAGGTTTTTATCTTTTTCCTTGAGAAGTCCTGTCTTACGCGCGTAGTCATTCATGACCTTAGTAATGGCAGACTTGAGTCCCGTCTCATGCGTTCCACCATCTTTCGTACGAACGTTATTGACAAAGGACAGAATGTTATCTGAAAATCCATCATTGTACTGGAGGGCAACTTCCACTTGGAAACCATTGTCTTCGCCTTCAAAGTATAGAACTGGCGTCAAGGTTTCCTTGTCTTCATTGAGGTAAGAAACAAAGTCTTGTACCCCGTTCTCATAATGGAACTCGATTGCTTCGTCTGTTCGTTTGTCTGTTAATGACAAGGTTACATTTTTCAAGAGAAAGGCTGACTCATTAAGGCGTTCTGAGATGGTATTGTACTTGAAGTCAGTCGTAGAAAAGATAGTTGCATCTGGCATGAAGGTAACCTTGGTACCTGTCTTAGACTTGGGTGCTGTACCAATTTTCTTCAGGGTTGTAACAGGTTTTCCACCATTTTCAAAACGTTGCTTGTAGACTGTACCGTCACGAGTAATTTCAACTTCCAACCAACTAGAAAGGGCATTAACAACGGAAGAACCCACCCCGTGGAGACCTCCAGATGTCTTATAACCCCCTTGACCGAATTTTCCTCCAGCGTGGAGAATAGTAAAGATAACTTCAACAGTTGGAATTCCCATGGCGTGCATCCCAGTTGGCATCCCACGACCATGGTCTTGAACGGTTAAACTGCCGTATTTATTGATAGTCACATCGATGCGATCACCAAATCCAGACAAGGCCTCATCGACTGCATTGTCCACAATTTCCCAGACTAGGTGATGGAGACCAGCACCGTCAGTCGATCCAATATACATTCCCGGACGTTTACGGACTGCATCCAACCCTTCTAGCACCTGAATGGCGTCATCATTGTAGTTATTAATATTGATTTCCTTTTTTGACACAAGGAACCTCCTATTTGTTCATCTTTTCTATTTTACAGGTTTTCTAGCGATTTTGCAAAGCTTTTCCCTTTCAGCCGTCACAATTTCACAGGATATTCTCTGACTTTCTACACCATTTCATGGTATAATAGTTCTATGATGACATTTGTATTATTAATTTTAGCTTATCTGCTAGGTTCGATTCCATCTGGTCTTTGGATTGGACAAATTTTTTTTCAAACAAATCTGCATGAACATGGTTCTGGAAACACCGGAACAACCAATACTTTCCGAATTTTAGGTAAGAAAGCGGGTATGGCAACCTTTGTGATTGACTTCTTTAAAGGAACCTTGGCAACTCTCCTTCCAATCCTTTTCCACCTTCAAGGTGTATCACCTCTCGTCTTTGGTTTTTTGGCTGTGATTGGACATACTTTCCCTATCTTTGCAGGATTTAAGGGTGGCAAGGCTGTCGCAACCAGTGCTGGAGTGATTTTTGGATTTGCGCCTGTTTTCTGTCTCTATCTAGCAATCGTATTCTTTGGAAGCCTCTATCTAGGTAGTATGATTTCACTGTCTAGCGTTACCGCTTCTATCGCAGCCGTTATCGGAGTTCTCCTATTTCCACTATTTGGTTTTATCCTAAACAGCTATGACCCTCTCTTCATTTTGATTATCCTAGCACTTGCTAGCTTGATTATCATTCGTCACAAGGATAATATCACACGTATCAAAAATAAAACTGAAAATCTCGTCCCTTGGGGATTGAACCTAACCCATCAAAATCCTAACAAATAAAACGCCAGTTTGAAACTGACGTTTTTTGGCTCTATAATATCTGTAGTGGGTAAAAACCACTATGGAAATTATGGAG
>NZ_JAUMZR010000018.1:0-33954 GCF_030528045.1 Streptococcus sp. | reverse complement strand
ACAGAACTAAATCCTTTCAATAATTATTTGTCTAACTTTTTGGGGTCAGTACAAAACAGGTGATTTTTGTGTATTCATCTTGTCGATAAGCCGTCTTAAATCCGTCCTTTACTCTCCCAACTCCGCACTGTAGGCGATAATCTGGTCAACTGTATCAGACAAGAATTGGATGGTATCACGGAGTGGTTTATCTGTTGAGATATCCGCTCCGATAATCATGGCTGACTCAAGCGGTGTCTTACTACCACCTGATTTGAGGAGATTGAGCCAGTCTTCAGCTCCGGTTTCTGAATGTTTCAGATGGAGGTAACCAGCAGTCGAGATGACAAGACCAGCAGAATAAGTGTAACTATACAAGCCCATGTAATAGTGAGCTTGTCGCATCCAAGTCAGAGCCGCATCGTCATCAATCTCAATGGCATCTCCCCAGAAATCTGTCAAGACTTCCTTCATAATGCTGTTGAGCTTGCTTGCACCAAAAGTCTCCCCTTCTTCAATCAATGTATACACCTTACGCTGGAAGGCCGCTTCTAAGAGGTGGGTAATAAAGTTATGGAAGTAGGTGTCTGTCAAACGGTGAGCAAGGGCAAAGCGTTTTTGACGCGGATCATCAGACTGGTGCTCCAAGTAATCACTGAGGAGCAACTCATTAAAGGTTGATGGCGCTTCGACATAGTAAGTAGACATGTGGGCATTAAAGTAACTTTGGTGATTATCTGAAAAGATAAATTGACCAGAATGTCCGATTTCATGAATCAAGGTATAGACATCGCTCAAACGGCCTGTCCAGCTCATGAGGACATAAGGGTGCACGCGATACGGATCCGCCGCATACCCACCAGAATCCTTGCCACTATTAGCAGCGAAGTCCACCCAGCGTTCTTCTTGATAGCGCGCAACTTCCTGACAATATTCTTGTCCCAAAGGTTCTACTGACTTCATGACCAAATCATAGGCATCGTCAATAGTCACTTCAGGATTGAGAGCACTGTCCAAGTCTAGCTTCCAGTCTGCAAAAGTCATCTTTTCAAGACCATTGACCTTGGCAACATGCTTGAGGTATCTCTGAGCAACTGGCGCAAAATCCTTCATGATGAGGTTAATTTGACGGTCAAACATGGTACGATCTACTTCTTGCTCAGCTAGGAGATAATCAAAGACTGAGTCATACCCCTTCATATCTGCCAACAATTTATCAGACTTGACCTGAGCTAAGTAGGCTGCCGCAGCTGTATTCTGGTGCTTACGAAGTCCTTCTGAGAAGGAGCGGAAAGATTTCTCACGAACCTCAGCGTCCTCGTGGTTTTGGTAGAAATTTTCATAGGTCACAAAGCTATTTTTGTAGGTCTTACCATGGGCTTCAAAGTCAGCCATTTCAAAGTCCCCAGCTCGCATCTTAGTATAAATGTCCTGTGGACTGTAGAAGACTTCTCCCAGATTAGTCAAAGCTTTCTCCACATCCGCCCCTAGATAGTGGGCTTTTTTGATTTTGGCCTGACGAATGGCTGCCGTCAAATGTGGCAATTCACCCAAACGGTCCAAGACTTCCTCGTCTGCAACCACCAAGGCGTCATCAAACAAGGTCAAGGCTACGCTGGCATCTGTTTCAAATTCCATCCCAGCTTGGGCAATATTGGCAAACTCTTCATTGCTATAGTCTGTCGTCTGAGGCATAAAGGCGTAATTGCCGATATGACTCATCTGGATATAGATTTGTTCCAATTCCGCAAAGGCCTTTTCAAAATCCTCAAAAGTGTGAAGATTGCCTTTGTAATCACGGCTAAATTGGTTGATATCTTCGCGAGTCTTTTCGATTGCTCGCAAGAAATCCTCACGATCTTGGTATAGGGCAGTTAAGTCCCAAAGTTCCTTCTCTGGGAATTCTGAACGGTGTTTTTGTTCCATTTTCTTCCTCTTATTTCTCTAATTCTACTAAAACACTAAGGGCTGATAAGGCATAAAGCGGGGCTGTTTCTGCTCTTAGAATGCGAGGGCCAAGCCCTGCCAAGACGGCTCCTTTAGCTTCAAAACTTTCAATTTCTGCTGGTGAGAGACCACCTTCTGGACCAAAGATAAAGAGCAATTTGGCTCCCTTTTCAAGACCAGCAACTACTTGTAAGAGCGCAGCGGTTTCTCCTTCTTTTGCTGATTCTTCATAGGCCACTACGATAGAGTCAAACTGGTCTAGTTGGGCTAGAAAATCTGCTTTCTTCTCAAAAAGCTGGATACCTGGAACGATATTACGCTTGCTTTGTTCGGCTGCTCCAAGGGCAATTTTTTCTAGTTTTTCGGCTTTCTTGCCCAACTTCTTACCATCCCACTTGGCAACTGACCAATCTGCTGGAAATGCCCAGATTTGGCTAGCACCTAGTTCCGTCACTTTTTGAGTGATAAACTCAAGCTTGTCTCCCTTGGGAAATCCTGATGCGATGGTTACTTGGACTGGCAGTTCCACATTGTCAGCTAACTCTTGAACCAACTCAAACTGACGAGCTTCTACATCCAGCACGCGCGCCAAGCGCTTGATACCATCATCAAAGACTAAGGTCACCTCATCATCTTCTTTCAGCCGCATGACCTGAAACACATGCTTGCTGGTTTCCTTGTCCTCGATAGTGACAGGAGATATTGCACTGCCTTTGACAAAATACTGCTGCATGCTAGCCTCCAATCACACCTGAAATATCCTTGGTTTTCTTAAAGACACAGGCATTCCATTCCCCTTGAATCATGTGGGTCTCAAGGAAAAATCCAGCTGACTCAGCCGACTCGCGCACCATGTCCCACTTGTCCTTGATAATGCCACTCATGATGAGGTAGCCTTCATCCTTGACCAAGCGATAAGCATCCTCTGTCAGATGAATGAGAATATCCGCCAAGATATTAGCCACGATGATATCTGCCTCAATCTCTACACCCTTGAGCAAATCTCCAGCAGCAACATGGATATTTTCCATTCCTGGGTTGAGCTCAATATTTTCCTGAGCCACCCGAACCGCCACATCATCCAGGTCATAGGCGAAGATTTCTTTGGAACCAAGCAGCGAGCTGGCAATAGAAAGGACACCTGAACCAGTCCCCACATCTAGCACCGTTTCGCCACCACGAAGAACCTGCTCCAAGGCGAAAAGGCTCATCTTGGTGGTTGGATGCGTTCCAGTCCCAAAGGCCATACCAGGATCCAGCTTGATAATCTTTTCTCCCGCAGTTGCCTCATAGTCTGTCCAGGACGGCACAATGGTCAAGTCATGAGTGATGCGAGCTGGTTCATAATATTTCTTCCAGTTGTCTGCCCAGTCTTCCTCAGCCAAGTCAGTCGTGCCCATCTTGACCTCTCCCAAATCCATAAAGTCTGTCAATTCTGCTAAATGAGCCTGCAAATCTGCCTCAACCACTGCCACATCAACCGTATCTGGATAGTATGCGGTCACCACGATTTCTTCTTGTTGCTCGACTTCTGGGAAAATCTCACCAAAACGATCCACATTCCCCGCATAGTCCATGCTGTCTTCGATCGCAACACCTTGCGCCCCTATCTCAATCAAGAGGTTGGAAACCAATTCCTCCCCCTCACGCTTCACTGTAACTTTTAACTCTTGCCATGTTTCCATAATTAAGATACCAAGCCCGTAAAACACAAAGCCAAAATAGGAAATTCTCTGAAGACGCTAGTGTCTAAGAGAAGTTTATCTTTCTGGTACAGTGTTTAGGGCTGGTTCAGTTTAGAAATGTAACCGAACCATCCTTTCTATTTGTCAATCAATTTTTTCATGTAAACCATATCCATGCCTTCTTTTTCAGGCTCGATATGAGTTTGACGGTAACCATTTTTCTCATAAAAAGCGACCATGCCCGCATCCTGTAATACCGTACACAAATCCCACTGTCTAATCGTCGGAAATTCCTTTTCCAGCAATTCCAATCCTTTAGAACCATAACCTTTTCCTTGATACTGGGGCAAAATCGCTGCCGTTCCCAACCAAGCTTCCGTCAATTCCTCATTGGTCTGAACTCGTAAAAATCCGATATTTTCATCCTTTTCTTTCACAAAGTAGTAATAACTGTTGGGACGCTCAACCAATTTCCACTTGATTCGTTCACAATCCTCTAGGTAGGGATCATACTCATCTTGATATTTCTCATAGACAGCCTTAAAGCTAGCCCTTTGAATTGCAATTACGGTTTCTAAATTCTCTGCTCCTGCTCGTTCAAGTCTAATCATAGTCTCTCTCCAAATAATCCCTCACTCTATCCTGCAACTGGGGTACAACCCTATCTGAGCCAAGAAACTCGTCAATGCCCATCAGTTTGTAGCCCTGCCCTTCATCACCAAAGACAATCTTGTCAAACTGTTCCTGATCCAATTTTCCAACTAGAAAGACGGATTCCTTCCCCTCAAAAAGCATACTTGGGTACACCTTACTCCAAAGCAGGCAATCCTCAGTCAGATGAATTCCTAGTTCTTCGTAAACTTCACGCGCCGCGCACTCAAAAGGACTTTCATCACCCTCACGGCCACCACCTGGCAATTCCCACATATTGGGCCACGGAATGTTTGCCTTATCATCACGCAAGATAGTTAAAATCCTATCCTCACAAAAGAGGGCAATTTTGCAACCTGTAAAATCTGAAATTTCTATTTCCATATCAGACTCCTTCGGACTATTCTTTCTCCAACTCTGCTAACCAGTTTTCATAATAGCGTTTCTCATCCCGCACCAAACGGCTGGTCACCATGTTTTGTATAGCAATTTTTATAGCCTTGTTGGTCTGATCAATATCTTCCTTTACCAGAAATTGATACCAGGCTTGCATTATCTGCGTATCTGCCATTTTTAGAGATAAGAAGGACTTGACTCCTCGATTGCTTGCATATTCCTCTGCTTTCTCATGATCCCTTTCAAGCAAGGCAATTTGAAGAAGGTATAATTTGGAAAGAGTTTGAGACATCAGATTGTCTGTTTTATCTAATAAAGACTGAAAGTGTTTCTTGGCAGTCTCTATCTGACCATCGAATATGAAATCTAGTCCCTGGAAAATCTGAATGCTTTCTGCAAAACTCCCTCTCACATCCTCAGCAACAGGAATGATAAAGTCTTTCAAATCATATTCTTGAGGAGCTAGCAAGGTCTGGGCAGAATGTCTCAACACCGAGTAGGCGTATTTCGTATTTTCAGGCTGTTGTAGCAATTCCCAGATTTTCGATCCATCGGTAATCCCAACCGGCTTAGCATTGATGAGAAGAAAAGATAGATTTAGACAAATCCAAGTAGCTGCAAAATACCAGTTAGCTGTCAAAATCCCATACAATATCGCCAAAAAAATAAAGACAAGATGAACTATCAAACCTCCTGCAAGCATCAGGATGATTCTTTGATCGCTTTCATCTTCTTTCAATCCAATATACTGAGCACCAACATTTTTCAGAACGGCTGTTCGACTCAGATGAAACTTGCCTGACTTTTTGGTCAAAAGAAAATTTCCTAATCCAAAAGCCACCAGGCGATAGCCTGTCAGGTAACCGCAAAATGCATGACCTAGCTCATGAAGGATAAATATCAGATAAATGCTGAGAAAAAGCCTGGAACAAAGACTAACGAGAAATCTAACTCTTTAAAGGCAATCGTCCCAAAAACAAATCCCAGCATCAAAAAAACAAAGGACAGACCAGAAATAAAAGACAAGCCTATTTTCTTCATATACTTTTACTTTCTCCCCTAGTCTCTAGTATCTCGGATAAGGATAAAACTCTCCCTCTTCCAAGCCAACTTTTCCTTCTTCAAAGACTTCTTGGTTCCATTCCATGACGAATTCCTCTGCTTCTGGATCTTCCAAAAAGTCCATAAGGGCATCCAGCCCAACCTCGGCAGTGTCTTTGAGGAAAAGGGCAAAATAAGCTAAAAACTCGCGAGAAAATCCTTTTTTAGGAAGATAAGGGATGACAGTCAGATAGTCTTCTGCGTTAACGGTTGACTTGGCAGGATTGTAGAAAAGGACTGCTTCTTCAAAGAGGATATCGTCTGACGAAACTTCTCCGTCTTCATCCACCATCTCAACTCCTGTAGCGTTTTGCGCTTCTAGTAAAAAACTCACTTCAACTGCATGGTTGCGCTTATCCCAGCTGATCTCATAGTCAAAGGGAAAGTTCTTCTCCAACTCTTCCTCTAAAACATCTAAAAATCCGTATGTTGCCATTTTGTCCTCTTTCTATGCGACTCTTTAATCGCCCCGATTGCTCGGAAATATGCTAAAATAGATACTACCATCTTACCACATATACATCAGAAAATCCATGTTAGAAAGGACTGCTATGCCAGATAATCTCGCGCTTCGCATGCGCCCAAAAACCATTGACCAGGTCATCGGTCAGGAGCATCTGGTCGGACCTGGAAAAATTATCCGTCGCATGGTGGAAGCCAATCGTCTGTCCTCCATGATTCTCTACGGACCTCCCGGAATCGGCAAAACCAGTATCGCCTCAGCTATCGCTGGGACCACCAAGTATGCCTTTCGAACCTTCAATGCGACAGTGGATAGTAAAAAGCGACTCCAAGAAATCGCGGAAGAAGCTAAATTCTCCGGTGGATTGGTCCTACTACTGGACGAGATTCACCGACTAGATAAAACCAAGCAAGACTTTCTACTTCCCCTCTTGGAAAGTGGTCTGGTCATCATGATTGGGGCTACGACTGAAAATCCTTTCTTTTCAGTCACTCCAGCCATTCGTAGCCGTGTTCAGATTTTTGAGTTAGAACCCTTGTCTAATCAAGATGTTAAAGAGGCGATTCAAATTGCTCTAACCGACCCTGAGCGTGGTTTTGATTTCCCAGTTGAGCTAGATGAGGATGCACTGGATTTCATCGCGACCTCTACAAATGGAGACCTGCGTTCTGCCTTTAATTCACTAGATTTGGCTGTTCTCTCTACTCCCGAAAATGACAAAGGTATCCGCCATATCACGCTCGTTATCATGGAAAATAGCCTGCAGAGGAGTTACATTACCATGGATAAGGATGGGGACGGTCACTACGATGTCCTTTCGGCCCTGCAAAAGTCTATCCGTGGCTCGGATGTGGATGCCAGTCTCCACTACGCTGCTCGCTTGATAGAGGCTGGGGACTTGCCTAGTCTCGCAAGACGCTTGACCGTTATCGCTTATGAAGATATCGGTTTGGCTAATCCTGAAGCCCAGATTCATACTGTAACTGCTCTAGATGCTGCTCAAAAGATTGGATTCCCCGAAGCTCGCATTCTCATTGCCAATGTCGTGATTGACTTGGCCCTCTCTCCAAAATCCAACTCAGCCTACGTCGCTATGGACAAGGCCCTTGCTGATCTCAAAACATCAGGGCATTTGCCTATCCCTCGACACCTGCGCGATGGACACTACAGTGGAAGCAAGGAACTTGGGAACGCCCAAAACTATCTCTATCCGCACAACTATCCTGGAAACTGGGTCAAGCAAGACTATCTGCCAGAAAAAATCAAAGACCAGCACTACTTCACTCCGGAGGATACTGGCAAGTACGAACGGGCTTTGGCGCAACGCAAGGAAACCATTGATAAATTACGGGACTTGTGAAATCCTTTTCAAATAATTGCATTTTCCTCTTGATTTTTTTTGAAAAAGTGGTATCATATAAACATAGAAACGCTGTGGTGTACGACTTCACACTTAAGTGTTGACCGACTATTTTTTGTATTATTAGGGAAACAAAAGTCTTCTAACAGCATGTAGGCCGTCTCACACGGAAACAGCTTCAGTTAGAGCGAGTTGCCCACCTGCTTAATTGCGCGGGTTCAATACAAACCGTGAAGTTTCGGCACCAATACAGCTTTTTCTTTGCCTCCTTAGCTCAGTTGGTAGAGCAGTAGACTCTTAATCTATGGGTCGCAGGTTCGAGCCCTGCAGGGGGCATCTAGATACAACAGGAAAAGCCTTGGTTTCAGGGCTTTTTTGTTTAAGTTCTTAGGATATTCTGAGTCTAGTATAGAGGAAATTCTTTTCTTATAAAACAAAAAACGCTATGTAGCATTTTTTGTTATTCTTAGTTACTCGTCTAGTCGAATAAACATCATTGCGTTAAGCAAAGAGATGAGAGTGACTGTATTGACATTATTGGAATAGATCAGTCTCTTATTTTCAATGGGAGGAATAATAAAATTAGAAATAATGATGTCGTAAGGTGATTTTTTTAGAGAATCAAGTGATAACTCTAATTCACTCCAAACTTCCAGTTCAAAATTGTTACTGCAATAGTAAGAAAGTGTCTCAGCTACTGATTTTGCATGATACTGATCAAAATTACTCATGACCAAAACCTTTAATTTAGGTTGATTTTGTAAAAGATTTAGCACCAAGTGTTTGCTATGGGTGATAAAAGTATAGGTCAAATGATTGACCTTCATTGAATTACGATCCATATCCAAAGTCTTTAGATAATGTTCAATTCCTTCCTTCACCTCTGAAACAAATCGAGGAAAAATATTTTGAAAGTTCTTGATTGTATTGCCTTTTTGATCAAATAGGATAAACTCTGTCGATAATTCTTGGCGATGCAGATGTGCCGTATTATGCAGATGCCAAATCAGATTGTCCCTATTCTCTACTTGAAGATTATACTCTCTTGATACCTGATCCACTAAATCTCCCAATAACTGATACGATTTTTTTACATAGCTGTTTGTTTTTGTATAGTTCAAAAAAACTTCTTCATCTATGAAAAACATTTTTTGAAAATAGGATACAAACAGTTGACCTATCACTTCTTTATTCAAAGAGATATGATATTCAGAATCAAAGCTTGCGACAATGTCTTCGATTCCTTCTGCCTGCATGAAAGATTCCAACAATTGATTGTTAAAAGAATTTTTTTCAACTTCCAAGAAATGATCAAACTTTATTCGGTATAAATTCGTAACAAGGATCAATTGTAACATTCGTTGAGTGGCGAAATTGACAGGAAATGCAGTTTCCTTATAGACAAGTGCCAATAGTTTACACAAAGGTTCTATTGAAAAATCTTCAAATGGCCATTCAAGGAAATAATATTTCTCTGAAAAATACTGAGCAAAAAAGTAACGGATATCGATCTCATTTCCAGTGATTCGAACAGGATTAAGGCTAATTTCAAAACGATATTGTTTCTTAATAATTTTATTAATATGATTGATGATACGGTAAAGAGAGGAAGAACTGATATAAAACTCTTTGCAAATACTACCAGCATCACACCCTTCATTAAGGAAGACAAATTCTAAAATTGAAAAGTGGGTTGAATGCTTAAAAAAATGATGATAGACCATCTCAATATCACTATCATCGGTATTAATGATACGGATGCCATCTGTTGAGGAATGAAATATCAAGTCAGGAAAAGAAGATTTGACATGGGACAAGTCATCTTTTACAGAACGTTCTGTACAGTGCAATAATTCTGCTAGTTCTGAAATATGAAAATAGAGTTTGTTTTCAAATAGTAATTCTAATAATTCTAATTGTCTGTGACTTTTTTTCGATAATAAATCTCTCATGTATAACTTTTATCTCTTTCTTTACAAGAATAAACTAAATGATTATCTTTCAATCTTCATTCAATTATAGCATATAGAGTGTATTTATTCTCTTGCAACGACTTTGGCTTGCTATGAAAAGACTCGCTTAATCATCTAGAAACTCAGTAGAATCATGTTTTTCTTATTTATCTGTATATATAGTACATATTTACAGTACGGTTTTTAAGACGAACTATTATGTTTCCAAGTTGAGATAGTATATAATTAGTTCAATCAAAGATGTTGATTCTTTGATTTAGAAATAGAAAAGGAGGAGACACTATGTTGTGGTCCATTATTGTAGGAGGTCTTATTGGTCTCATCGCAGGTGCAATCACTAAAAAAGGGGGGTCAATGGGATTGATTGCAAATATCTTTGCAGGTCTTATCGGTTCATCTGTAGGGCAATCACTTCTAGGAAGCTGGGGACCTTCATTGGCTGGAATGGCTATTATTCCGTCAATCGTAGGTGCAGTGATTGTTGTTGCAGTCGTTTCATTTCTATTTGGTAAAAAATAAGCATTACCTAATAGAACATTAAAAGTGATAAGCCATAATTTTGAATACTGTAGACGGGTAAAATTATGGTTTAAAGCTTTTCATTTGAAAGGATTTAATATGTCAAAATCAAAGAAAATATTGTTACTTATTTTCTGTATTTTAATCTTGGCTATTTTCCTTCCTATTCTCATAGATTATCATCAGGTCAGTGATTTAGATATCCACTTATTCAGTTGGAGAGATTTCTACGCTGAATTTCTGATTGCTAGATATGTCTTTTGGGGGACACTTGTCCTATCTGTTTTAGTGTTAATTTCAATGCTAGTAATACTCTTCTATCCTAAACAGTATTTAGAGATTCAATTAGAGACTCAAGAAGATACATTAAAACTAAAAAATTCAGCTATCGAAGGCTTTGTTCGATGCTTGGTCATTAATCATCAGTTGATCAAAGAACCAACAGTCCATGTAAATAGCCGCAAAAATAAATGTTTCGTTTATGTTGAGGGCAAAATTCTTCATTCAGACAACATCTCAAATCGATGCCTTGTCATTCAGAATGAAATAACTCATGGATTAAAGCAGTTCTTTGGTATTGAACGTGAGGTAAAACTTGAAGTTAAAGTGAAAGAATTTGAACCTCCAAAAACGACCAAAAAGACTGTTAGTCGTGTAAAGTAAGGAAGTAAAAAATGGAATGGTTTAAAAAATATCAGTATCCAATTATTGCAGGTCTAGTAGGTGTCATTCTCGCTTGCTTTATCTTATCCTTTGGCTTTTTCAAAACACTATTTGTACTAATTTGTGGAGCCCTAGGAGCATTTGCTGGATACTATGTTAAGGAAAAATATTTAAATAAATAAAGGAGTCTCGTATGTCAAACGTAGATAAAAATGTAGAAAAAAAAGATGTTGCTGTTGTTTCTCAAGATGTTAAAGGGGAACTCACTTATGAGGATAAAGTAATCCAAAAAATCATTGGTCTGTCACTTGAAAAAGTACCTGGACTTTTGGATGTTGATGGAGGATTCTTCTCTAATCTAACAGAAAAAATCATCAATACTGATAATGTCACTCATGGTGTCAATGTTGAAGTTGGGAAAGAACAAGTTGCAGTTGACTTGAACATTGTTGTTGAATACCAAAAGAATGTCCCTGCTTTGTACAAAGAAATCAAAGATGTTGTCGTATCACAAGTTACAAAAATGACTAATCTAGAAGTAGTTGAAGTCAATGTGAATGTTGTTGATATCAAAACGAAGGAACAGCATGAAGCAGATTCAGTAAGTCTCCAAGACCGAGTAACGGACGTGGCTTCTTCAACAGGAGAATTTGCTTCAGAACAATTTGAAAAAGTGAAATCTGGTATCGGTTCAGGTGTTGCTGCTGTTCAAGAAAAAGTAGGCGAAGGTGTTGAAGCCGTTAAAGGCGAAACAAAAGAAAATGCTCGCGTACACTAATTCATCTAATCAAAATCAATCAATTTAAAGGAGGCAGAATCATGTCAACAGAAGAAAAATTAAATCAAGCAAAAGGTTCCATTAAAGAAGGTGTCGGCAAAATGATCGGCGATGAAAAAATGGAAAAAGAAGGAACAGCTGAAAAAGTTGTTTCTAAAGCAAAAGAAGTTGCTGAAGATGCTAAAGACGCTGTCGAAGGCGCTATTGAAGGTGTGAAAAACATGCTTCACAAAGATGAAAAATAAGGCTAAACGTTAATTGACCTTTTCATTATAGTAGTCAAAAAGAGGACCGTAAATGTCCTCTTTTTTTGTAGATCGGATTCTAAACACGCTTCCCATTTTTCGTTAAAAGAGATTCTTAATAGGAAAGGCTCTGGTTTCAGGGCTTTTTTGCTTACTTAAAATAATATCTCCCTTTTAAAGAAAGAAAATTTAAAAGCTTGCACACTACTAGACTGGCTTATTTATCCACCACCTGAGCCTCAAATTGGGCTGGTTGCTTGTCTACATTGGTAATGGTTATCGTGTAGGGCTTGTTATTGGTGGCATCAAACACTTTTTCACCTTGGTAACTCACAACAACTCCATCTTTTTCTAAATAAATATCTGCTTGCTTGTTTGGAAGTTCTTCATCCTCCTCGTCCAAACCATGGCTTTTTATAATTTTTTGTCCCTCTACTTCATAGTAAACATCGCTGTTTCTCTCACTCCAAACACCAGAGCCAGTTAATTTAATTCTGCTTGAATCGTTTTTCTTCAAGATAAAGATTGGATAGTATTCCAAATCTTGTGTTCTGGGATTTACTCTTAAGTTGACGGATTGACTTGGTTGAAGAGTGTATTTGCCATAGTTCAAAACTGAAAAGACAAACTAAACTAGCAGCAAACTATACAAGACTCCTATAATCATTCGTGAGCGCCTACTTTTAAACAAACGTAAAAGTAACACAAAAGAGACAATAAAGAGCAATTCTGTAAACATTTTATCCCTCCTTTCTCATCTTCGTTGACATTCTGAACAGAGTCTCGCTTCCATTTCTCACTAGCAACATCAACCATACAAAGTCTGATACATCTTATCTAGAAAAGCTTTCAACTCTTTTTGAACAACCTTTAATAGACGTTCTTCTTCGGCTTGAGATATCGTCACACTTTCCTTATTTTGATTACTAATATGAGAATAGTAACTACGTTTTAGGGTTAATTGATGATCTAAAATATAGTAGGCATCTATTTTTTCCTCATTTACCATTGTTTCAAATAAAACAGAGACTTCATCCCTACCAGGATTCAACATTTTCAAATCGATGTCTCCTTTTATCCCTATGGAGTCAATTCCTCCATCCAAGCGAATGGCACCGTCGGGAGGAACGACATAGCCTGCTTTACGAATGTCAGACGCATATTTTCCTGAATCCATTAAATGTTGTAAGACAGCTATATTGCTCTGTTCTTCAAAGGAGGTCTTTAATTGGAAGCGTTCTTGGTGGCTTTGATACTGAGAATAAAGAGTGATACCAACAACTAAGGCAAGTACAGAAGCGAGCAAGATTCGTATTTTTCTACATCTCGACATGTTTATCTCCTCTATCTTATAAATCATAGAAGTCTTGTTTCTAACTTTGAAAGATAACTTCTTTATTCTTGAAAATCCTTGGGACTCTAGCACCACGTGACTATTACCTGCCCTTTTTCATGATATATTTTCGTATAGGTACTTCAACCATTCGAACGATTTCAAATCCTTCTTTTTGGTAAAGCTTGTAAGCTGTTTGATTTGCCTCGTAGACATTTAGAGAAATAGTATCTATGTCTTCATTTTCAAAGGCCAAACTAACAAATTTCCTTAAAGCCTGTCTACCTAAGCCTTGCCCCTGCTTCTGAGGGTTGATAAAAAATCTCCCGATATGAAGATTCCTGTCTTCTAGCCTGATTTTCTGGATAAGCCCCACAAACTCTTGTTCATCAAAGATTGAAAAGATTCCTTCCAAATCTTGCAAGATTTGAATTGTTAAGGGAAAAGGAATCATTGTTCCCATCCATTGTTCTTGAAAGGATTTGCCAAGGGAGTTAGACCATTGGCATAAGAGCTGAGCGTTTTCTATGCTCACATTTTCTTCAAAACGAATTGTCATCTTGACCTCACCATCTTATCAATGTTTCTTTATTATACTACTTCTCCTATTTTTTACGAATAGATAAGTATGATTGATCTTTATTTTTTTCTTGTCGGGAGCATTCTCGCTTCTTTCTTGGGTTTGGTCATTGACCGTTTTCCTGAGCAATCCATTATTCAACCAGCTAGTCACTGCGATTCCTGTCAGACTCGCTTGCGTCCCTCAGATTTGATTCCTATCCTTTCGCAGGTGGTTAATCGCTTTCGCTGTCGCTACTGCAAGATTCGTTATCCTGTCTGGTATGCCCTTTTTGAACTCGGCTTAGGACTCCTCTTTCTAGCTTGGTCTTTGGGCTGGCTTTCCTTGGGGCAAGTCATCCTAATCACTGCTGGCTTGACCTTAGGCATCTACGACCTTCTCCATCAGGAATATCCCTTACTGGTCTGGCTGACGTTTCACCTAATCCTCATGGCTTTCTGTGGCTGGAATCTGGTTATGATTTTCTTCCTTATCCTTGGAATTTTGGCTCATTTTATCGATATCCGCATGGGCGCAGGGGATTTTCTCTTTCTGGCTTCTTGTGCTCTCATCTTTAGTGTGACAGAGTTGCTCATCTTGATCCAGTTTGCTTCGGCGGCAGGGATTTTAGCCTTTCTTTCGCAAAAGAAAAAGGAAAGACTTCCTTTTGTGCCTTTCCTCTTACTTGCTGCTTGTGTGATTATTTGGTGTAAATTAATATTGTAAATCAAATCACAATAGTGTATACTAATTATATCCAGAACAAGGAGAATTATTATGAAATTCGAATTACCAAACATTAATTTTGAATTACCAAAACTAGATGTTCCAAAAATTGATGAAAATTCTATGATGCAAGTCCTAGATTGGGCATACGATACAACTATTAATGGAATTCCTGGACAGAAAACTATTCAAGAATTAGCAGATGACTATCTTAAATATGATGATGTTGATACTGCCATTTCTAAAATGATTACTTTTCAAACCAGTAAGGCCGCGCTCTCTCTGGCTTTGTCACTGGTTTCGGAGGTTTTTTGACGCTACCAGTAACTATTCCTGCAAATATTACATCTGTTATTCTCGTTCAAATGAGGATGATTGCAACTATTGCCTATATGCGTGGGTATGACCTAAAAAGTGATCAGGTTCAGACCTTTGTATATGCGGCACTTACAGGAACTACTGTAGCTGATATTGCCAAGAAAGCTGGAATTGTAGTTGCTGAGAAATTAATACATGGTATGTTAAAAAACTACCTAGAGAAGTTCTCACTAAAATTAATCGCGCAGTTGGATTCAGATTAGTTACAAAATTTGGAGAAAAGGGAGTAGTAAATTTAGGGAAAATGATTCCTGTTGCAGGTGCTCTCATTGGGGCTGGAGTTGATAGTGTTTCAACACAAGTCATTGCAAATCATGCGCTAAGTATTTTTACACCTAACGGAATCAATCTTGGAGATGATTTAATCATTGATATGGATGAAATACAATAAAAAACTTATGCCCTTTTTATTATTTTCATACTTATCAAATAAAATTAACAAGTTTCTGCCCTCTAGGAGGGCTTTTCTACACATTTTAAATCTTCTAAACTGATTTCAATAACTTGTCAAAGTACTTTCGTAGCTTACTGCGACGAGAATCCTAGCCTTTCTCTTGCAAAAGAAAAAGGAAAGACTTCCTTTTGTGCCTTTCCTCTTACTTGCTGTTTGTTTGATTATTTTTGGTAAGCTACTGCTTGTTTGATAAAGTCCTCAATCGGCTCTCCTTGGTGGAGAGCTTTTACAATTTTCGAACCGACAATAACGCCATCTGACACCGCATTAAAGCGTTCTACGTCTTCTTGACTAGACACACCAAAACCTGTCAAGACTGGGATGTCAGCTACTTGATGCAATTGTGCCAAGTGCTTGTCCAAGTCTGCACGGTAATTTCCTGATTTCCCTGTCACCCCATTGATGGCAACGGCATAGACGAAGCCTTCTGCCCCTGCAATCAACTCTTTTTGACGCTCAAGTCCTGTTGTCAAACTAACTAGGGGAATCAAGGCAATGTCTGTATCTGCCAAAAATGGTTCTACAAAGTTGGCATGCTCATGAGGCATGTCTGGGATAATCAAGCCCTTAACTGCTGTATCTGCCAGATCATTGACAAATTTGTCCACACCGTACTGAAAAAGGGGGTTGAAGTAGGTCATGATGACCAGTGGCACCTCAGTCTGAATGGTTTTCAAGGTTTCAACCAAAGCCTGGGTTGAAGTCCCATGGGCTAGACTGCGCAAACCTGCTTCTTCGATCACAGGTCCATCTGCAACAGGGTCTGAAAAGGGAATACCCACTTCAATAGCTGAAACACCCAAATCTTCTAAAAAGTGGATTGTTTCAGTGAGGCCCTCCAAACCTTTCTCATGGTCTCCAGCCATGATATAGGGAATAAAAATTCCTTTTCCAGCTGCTTTGATAGCGTTCAATTTTTCTGTTAGTGTCTTAGGCATGGGCTTCTCCCTTCTTTGCTGCATCTGCTTCCAAGCGGTCTTTGACTTGAACTACATCCTTGTCCCCACGTCCAGATAGGCAGACAATCATTGACTTGTCTAGGCCAAGTTCTTTAGCCAATTTCACCGCAAAGGCAATAGCATGGCTAGATTCAAAGGCTGGGATAATCCCTTCCACACGAGACAAGAGTTGGAATCCTTCCAAGGCTTCCTCATCTGTCACAGGAACATAGCTGGCACGTTTGATATCGTGGTAGTGAGAATGTTCTGGACCGATACCAGGATAGTCCAAACCTGCTGAAATAGAAAAGGCTTCTAAGATTTGTCCATGTGCATCTTGGAGCACATCCATAAGCGAACCGTGGAGGACACCCGGACGACCCTTGGTCAAGGTAGCTGCGTGATGCTCTGTATCCACACCAAGCCCTGCTGCTTCAGCCCCATACATAGCTACAGACTTATCTTCTACAAATGGATGAAAGAGACCGATAGCATTAGAACCACCACCAACACAGGCTACTAGGGCATCTGGCAAATCTTGACCTGTCAAGTCACGGTACTGTTGTTTAGCCTCTCGACCGATGACACTTTGGAAGTCACGAACAATTTCTGGGAATGGATGAGGTCCTAAGGCAGAACCAAGAATATAGTGGGTATCATCGATATTCGCTACCCATGAACGAAGGGCTGCATTAACCGCATCCTTGAGCACGCGCGAACCATCTGTTACTGCCTCAACCTTGGCTCCCAAAAGCTCCATACGGAAGACATTAAGGGCTTGGCGTTTGACATCTTCCTCACCCATATAGATGGTACATTCCATGTTAAAGAGGGCTGCAGCTGTTGCAGTTGCCACACCGTGCTGACCAGCACCAGTTTCAGCAATAATTTTATTTTTGCCCATGCGTTTAGCCAGAAGAACCTGTCCCAAGGCATTGTTAATCTTGTGGGCCCCTGTATGGTTGAGGTCTTCCCGTTTGAGATAGATCTTGGCGCCACCGATATGCTGGGTCAAGTTTTTTGCATAGTAAAGAGGAGTTTCACGTCCTACATACTGGCGCAAAAGTTGGTTTAATTCCTCTTGGAAACTTGGGTCTGCCTGACTTTCACGATAAGCTTTTTCCAACTCCAAAACTGCTGTCATCAATGTTTCTGGGACAAAACGTCCGCCGAATTTTCCGTAAAATCCATCTTTATTTGGTTCTTGATATGCCATGCTTTACCCTCTCTATAAATCTTCTAATCTTTTCATGATCTTTTTGTCCATCTGTCTCCACTCCGCTCGATACATCTACTGCATAGGGAGTAAAGTGTTGAATTGCTTTTGCTACATTATCCTCATTGAGCCCACCTGCGATAAAGAAAGGCTGAGCTAGTTCTGCCGTATCCAGTTGACCCCAGTCAAAGGTCTGGCCACTCCCAGCCACAGGGGCATCAAAGAGGAGATAATCCGCCTGAGAATTGGGGACATGCCCCTCTCCATCCACCTGCACAGCCTGAATGCTGGCACAAGGCAAATCCTCAAACAAATCATCTGCTACCTGACCATGAACTTGAACCAAGTCCAAGCCAACTTTTTCAATCGCTTCTAGCAGTTCTGCCCGACTTGGTGAAACAAATACGCCAACCTTTTTTACACCTGCAGGAATGATCTTTGCCAGCTCTGTAGCCTTTTCCAAGATCACCTGTCTTTTACTAGGTGCAAAGACAAAACCAATATAGTCTGCCCCTGCTGATACGGCTATCTCCACCGCTTCTTTGGTCGACAATCCACAAATCTTAACCTTTGTCAATCTGCAACTCCTTGATTCTCTGGGCTACATCTTCTGCCTGCATGAGAGCTGTTCCTACCAAAATTCCGTTAAAGTATGGTGCTACTCGTTCCGCATCCTGCCCTGTGAAAATAGCAGATTCAGAAATGTAATAGCGATCTTCCTCAAAGTGCTGGGCCAAGTCTACACTGGTCTGCAAATCGACTTCAAAGGTGGTCAAGTTGCGGTTGTTAACCCCAATAATCTCAGCACCCAGTCTGTGGGCCACCTCTAGTTCAGCTAGATTGTGAGTCTCCACCAAGACTTCCAGACCAAGCTCTGTCGCATAGTCGTATAGTTCTTTGAGGCGTTCTTCTGACAAGGCTGCCACAATGAGCAAGATGACTGTCGCACCGGCATTGCGAGCACGGATGATTTGCTTTTCATCGATGATAAAGTCCTTGTTGAGCGTCGGAATCTGCACCTGACTGGAAATCTCCCGCAGATAATCCAAATGCCCTTTAAAGAAAACTTCATCTGTCAAAACCGAAATCATTACTGCGCCATTCGCTTCATAAGTCTGGGCCTGTTGCACAATATCCACATCGAGATTGATATCTCCCAGACTAGGGCTAGCCTTCTTGACCTCAGCGATTACCTGCAAACGGTCCTGATGATTCTTCAAAAATGCTGCCAAGCGATAAGTCTGGCGCAAGGGCTGGATTTCCTCCAGCTCCATTTGCTCGACCTCACGCGCCTTCTGCTCTAAGATTCGTGCTAAAAATTCCTGACTCATTTTTGATACTCCTGTAACAGTCTGAGTTTTTCTAGGGCTTTACCACTAGCAATTACTTGACGGGCCAAGGCAACTCCTTCCTTGATACTATCAACCTTACCATTGGCATAGAAACCAAGACCAGCATTTAAAACTGTCGTTTCCAAGAATGGGCTTGGTTCGTTTTTCAGAACGCTGAGCAAAATTTCTGCATTTTCCTGAGCATTGCCTCCACGAATATCTTCAATAGCGTAGCGTTCCATCCCCAAATCCTCTGGAGTGAAGCTTGACAAGGTGATTTCGCCATTTTCAAGAAGAGCAATCTTGGTTGTTCCGTTCAAGCCAGCTTCATCAAGACCTTCTGGTCCAGCAATCACAACGGCACGTTTGCGACCCATATTTTTCAATACCTGAGCTGTACTTTCTAGCAGTTCTGGACGACTAATGCCAAGCAACTGTGTTTCCAAGGCCATTGGATGAATTAGTGGACCAGTCAAGTTCATAATCGTTGGAATTCCCAACTCCAAACGAGCGGGCATGATGTATTTCATAGCTGGGTGCATATTTTTAGCAAAGAGAAAGACGATTCCAGTTTTATCGAAAACCTTACCTAGTTCAGCTGGTTTGAGGTCAAGATTGATGCCCAATGCTTGAAGGACATCTGCCGAACCCGATTTAGAAGAAATCGAACGGTTACCGTGCTTGGCCATATGAATGCCGCCGCCAGCCAAGACAAAGGCTGCAGTTGTGGAAATGTTAAAGCTGAAAGACTTGTCCCCACCTGTACCACAGTTGTCCATTGCATCATGTATCTCAGTTGGAATGTATTGGGCATGGCCTCTCATGACTTGTGCAATGGCTGTGCGTTCTTCAGGTGTTTCCCCCTTCATCTTAAGGGCCAAGAGAAGAGAAGCAATCTGCGCTTCGGTTACACGCCCAGTTACGATACGCTCGATGACATCCGTCATTTCCACACCTGATAAATTTTCAAATTTTGCTAGTTTTTCAATAATCTCTTTCATCCTAGTTTCCTCACTTTACAACCTTCTCGATAAAATTCCGAATAGAAGACAAGCCATCTGGCGTTCCGATACTTTCTGGATGGTACTGGAAGCCATAAATCGGAAGGGTTTTGTGTTGAATTCCCATAATAGCTTGGTCATCAGTCGAACGAGCTGTCACTTCAAAGTCTTCTGGCATTTCTTCAATCAAAATGCTGTGGTAACGCATGACTGGACGATCATCCTCAATGCCTTGATAGAGAACAGATGGCGCTTCAAAGCTGATATGGCTCTGTTTCCCATGCATGACTTTTGGAGCCAAACCTAGCTTCCCACCAAAGACTTCTGCGATGGCTTGGTGACCCAAACAAATCCCTAGAATTGGCTTCTTGCCTGCAAAGTCACGAATCATGTCTTCCATCTTTCCAGCATCAACTGGCCAACCAGGACCAGGAGAAAAGACCAGACCATCTGCTTTTTCAGCTTCTTCATACAGCTTGGGATCATCATTTCTCAAGACCTGCACCTCTGCGAAATTCCCAATGTATTGCGCCAAGTTATAGGTAAAAGAATCATAGTTATCAATCAATAAAATCATGGTCTTAGTTCTCCAATCCTAGTCATAGATTTAGCCTTGTTAATGGTTTCTTGGTATTCGTTTTGGGCGATTGAGTCATAGACAATCCCTGCCCCAGCCTGCACATAGGCTGTTTGATCTTTGAGAATCATGGTTCGGATGGCGATAGCGAAATCCATATCACCCGTCGCAGACAAGTAGCCGATTGCTCCTGCGTATACGCCACGTTTTTCTGTTTCCAATTCATAGATGCGTCTCATGGCCCGAATCTTTGGTGCTCCTGAAACTGTTCCAGCTGGAAGTGTAGCTTTCAAAGCATCCATGGCAGTGAGTTCTGGAAGCAAACGCCCTTTCACCACGCTGGTCAAATGCATGACATAGCGGAAGAGCTCCACTTCCATATACTTGGTGACTTGGACACTGGTTGTTTCAGAGAAGCGGCCGATATCATTGCGCCCCAAGTCTACCAACATCCGATGTTCTGCTGTTTCCTTCTCATCAGAAAGTAAATCTGTCGCCAAAGCCTTATCCTCTTCTTCCGTTGCTCCTCTTGGTCGCGTTCCCGCAATCGGATTGGTTGTCACGATGCCATTTTTGACAGAAACCAAACTTTCTGGACTAGCACCAATGATTTGATAATCCCCAAAATCATAGAAATAAAGGTAATTAGATGGATTGGTCACGCGGAGATTTCTGTAGAAGTCAAATGGATTTCCAGTAACTTCTGCTGAGAAACGCTGGCTGAGCACGCATTGGAACATATCACCATTACGAATCAAGTCGCGAGCTGTTTCCACCATTTCCTCAAACTTCTGAGGAGCGATATGCGGTTTGAAGTCCAGCGGAGATAAATCCAAGTCTTCAAATTCATTTGGAGCAGGAATGCGTAATTCCTCCAGCACTTGCTTCAAGGCTTCTTCCAAATCTTCTTGACTGCGATCACTATAGAGAGCATCCTCGACGACATGGATTTTTTCCTTCTTGTGGTCAAAGACCATATAACTCTCATAGACAAAGAAATGCATGTCTGGCGTCCCAATGGTATCTTCAGGGATTTGACCGATTTCTTCATAGAGCAAAATCATATCGTAACCGACAAAGCCAATAGCTCCCCCACCAAAAGGGAGATCTGAATGGTGCTGGCTCTTATGAGTCACTTCATAAAGGAAATCCAAGGGATCCCGATTAATCACTTGACCATTTTGATAAAGAACTCCATTTTCAAACTGAATCTCAAAAACAGGATTATAAGCTAGGATAGAAAAACGAGCGGTTTCCTTGTCTCTCGGAATACTTTCTAAGATCACCTTGTGTTGCCCTTTTAAGCGCATATAAGCCAAGATTGGTGATAAGACATCTCCATGAATGATTCGTTCCATTGTAATTTCCCTTTCAGTTCTATTTCTAGTCCGTGGCGATTGTATGAAAAATCCCCACGCAAAATAACTTGCGTGAGGACGAAATTCGCGGTGCCACCTCAATTATAGGATTTCTCCTATCTCTCATTCCTGTCTCAGAACATTCCTGTAACAGGCTGTGCGATAAAGGGCACTCCCTTGAGAATTATGTTTTCTTCTCTCGTTTCAAATGGACCCAACCTTACAGCTTTCTCTGCTTGTTTCCAGCAACCACAAGCTCTCTGTGAGAGAAAAGACTGTAATTTTTCCATCTCTTATTTTTTAGCTTCCAGGTAGTCTGCAATCGCAGCTACGTCCTTGTCTCCACGACCAGAGACATTGATGATGATAATGTCATCTTTACTTAGTTTCGGTGCACGTTTAACCGCTTCTGCGATGGCGTGCGAACTTTCAATCGCTGGGATAATCCCTTCTGTCTTACTAAGAAGGAGCAAGGCTTGAACAGCTTCTTCGTCTGTCGCTGCTACGTATTCTACGCGACCAGAATCTTTAAAGTAGGCGTGTTCTGGACCAACCCCTGGATAGTCCAAACCAGCTGAGATAGAGTAAACTGGCGCCAGCTCTCCGTCTTCCTTAAAGACTGCATAGGTATTCATACCATCGACAATTCCGACACTACCTTTTGTCATAGTGGCTGCGTGCTTATCTGTGTCAAGTCCATGACCAGCAGCTTCGACCCCAACCAATTTGACTTCTTCATCAGCAACATACTGTGAAAAAGCTCCAATAGCATTGGAACCACCACCTACACAGGCAATGACGTAGTCTGGTAAACGGCCTTCTTTTTCCAAGATTTGGCGGCGAGATTCTTCACTGATGACCTTTTGGAATTCATGAACGATGGTAGGATAAGGATGAGGCCCTACAGCAGATCCCAAAACGTAGAAGGCTTCAAGGTCATTCATCCATGCTCCAAAGGCTGCATCGACCGCATCCTTGAGAGTTCGTGTCCCCGTTTCAACTGCGTGAATAGTCGCTCCCATCATCTCCATACGGAAGACATTGAGACGTTGACGCTCCACATCTTCTGCCCCCATGTAGACATCACAAGCCATACCAAACTTGGCTGCAGCTGCTGCTGTCGCAACACCGTGCTGACCAGCTCCTGTTTCTGCGATCACTCGTTTTTTGCCCATACGTTTGGCAAGAAGAATTTGTCCTAAAACGTTGTTGAGCTTGTGAGAACCAAGGTGGTTAAGGTCTTCGCGCTTGAGATAAATCTTAGCCCCACCTAAGTGATCTGTCAAACTTTCCGCAAAATAGAGTGGTGTTTCACGACCAGAATAATCCTTCAAGTAATGGCGAAATTCTGCCAAAAACTCTGGATCATCCTTGTATTTGTCAAATGTCACTTCCAACTCATCCAACAAAGCCTGAATCGGATCCGGTACAAAACTACCACCAAATTGTCCAAAATAACCTTTAGTTGTCATAAAATTTTTCCTCTTTCAGTATTGATTTCAAGATATGAAAAAAGCCCACACACAGATTGGATTCTGTGTGAGGGCGTTGGTAACGCGGTGCCACCTCAATTATAAAGGGACTATTCCCCTTTACATCTCTGCCTTATCTAACAACAAGTTGCACTGTAAGGTGTGCGCACCAAATTTTCATTGTTTCAAATTCATTTTTAAAATCAGCCCACTTTCACTACTTCCAACCACCTGTTCACAATCACCACAGGCTCCCTGAAGATCAAAAATAGTTACTTTTCTGATTTGTTGAGAATATTATATGCTATTGTCCGCTTTTTGTCAAGATTTTTTATTATTTTTTTCCAGAACCGAGGATTTCTTCGGAAATTCTCACCAAAGTCTTAACGATATAGTCTACTTCTTCATCGCTTAATTTAGTGTGAAGAGGGAGGGTAATTTCGTTTTCAAAGAAGGCATAGGCTCTCGGATAATCTGCCATATCAAAGCCAAGATTCTTATAGGCTGTCAAGAGCGGAAGCGGTTTATAGTGTACATTACTTGCAATTCCTGCTTTGGCCAATTCTTGGATGATAAGGTTGCGTTCTTCTAAACTTGCTCCTTCTACATGAGTGATGTAGAGGTGACGTGAAGATTCGACAGTATCAGTCTTGTGTGCAAGTGGGTGAATACGAGTACCTGCAAAACCACGATCATAGCGGTCCACGATGTCCTTACGACGTTGTAGCAAAGCTGGGTAACGGTCCAATTGTACCAAACCAATCGAAGCCATGATATCCGTCATATTGCACTTGTAGGCCGGTGTAACGATATCGTATTCCCATGAACCCAGTTGCATCTTGGCAAGGGCATCCTTTGTTTGACCATGAAGGGAAAGAATTTGGAATTCCTTATACATCTCTTCGTCGTCAATAGCTGGATTGGCCTTCCAAGTGGCACTTCCTCCCTCAGCAGTTGTAAAGTTTTTAACGGCGTGGAATGAGAAGGAAGTAAAGTCAGCGATAGAACCAGCTGCCTGCCCTTTGTAAGTAGATCCCAAAGCATGAGCACTATCAGAAACAATCACGATACGGTTAAAGGCCTTTTGCCACTTGCTAGCAGCTGTAAAGAGATCACGTTTTTTCTCCACGACTTGGAACAAACAGTCATAGTCGCAAACAATCCCTGCAAGTTCAACCGGAATAATCACCTTAGTCTTTTCAGTGATGGCTTGCTCAAGAAGGTCATAGTCCATCTCAAACGTATCTGCTTGAATATCCACCATGACAGGTGTCGCTCCTACGTGAGTGATGACACTACATGAAGCTGTATAAGTCATAGCTGGAACGATGACTTCATCACCTGGTCCCACTTCCAAAACACGTAAAATCAACTCAAGAGCGGCTGTCGCAGAGTTGAGGCAGACAGTCTTAGGTGTCTGTGTGTATTGAGACAAGCGACGCTCCAGTTCTTTTGTCTTAGGACCTGTTGTGATCCAACCAGAGCGCAGGGTATCCGCTACTTCAGCAATTTCTGCTTCTGTAATATCGGGTGGTGAAAATGGAATATTGTAATTTGGCATTGATTTGCTCCTTTTATCTGTACTCATTTTCTCATGACTACTTTATTTTAGCACTTCAAACACGGTTTGAAACATGATTTTGATGTCTCCAAGGAAACTAAACTCTCGGAGATAGGCGAGGTTATAGCGCATCTTCTCAGGAAGGACGTGCTCTACATAGGCCTGATCAACCGTTAGGCCTTTCTCCGTCATTTGACTGATGATAGTATCCTCATCCTTGTAGTTGATGCTGGCTGGAGAGGTGATTCCTGCTGGCAAGAGCAAGGTCGCCATCATTTCAGGACTATACTGCTCGGTGTAACGTGGCACTTCAGGTCGCGTGCCGACAAAAGACATTTCGCCTTTAAGGACATTGACCAGCTGAGGCAGTTCATCCAAGCGCACACGACGAATGAAATTTCCCACTTTGGTAATGCGGCTGTCGTTAGCTGAAGTCACCAGACTTCCTTTTTTATCCGCATCCGTCACCATAGTACGGAACTTCCAAATCTTGAACGGACGGTTGTACTGGGTCACGCGCTCTTGTTTGTAAATGACAGGTCCCTTGCTATCCAACTTGATCCAAGTGCTCAAGATAAGAAAGATGGGAGAAGTCAAAACTAGCAAAAACAGGGCCAGAACCCAATCCAGGAAACGCTTGAAAATCAGCGAACCCTTCCTTTTAGAGACAAGCTGGTAATAAGACTCAACCTCGCTTGATTGCATTTCCGCGGGCAAGTCTTCCCAATTCAGCATGCTGTTTCTCCTTTGTTTTTATTATACTATTTGTCAACATTTTTCATTATACCACAAAATGGAAAAGGCGGTGCAAGAAATCTGTAATTTGAAGGATTTCCTTCTGATGTTCAATGAAAATCAAAGTACAGCTTTGAGGTTGCAGATAAAGCTGACATGGTTTGAAGAGATTTCCAAAGAGTATTAGGACATAGCTCCAGCCTGCAAGCTATACATCTTGTGATAGGTTCCTCCCAAGGCCAAGAGTTCCTCATGGGTTCCACTCTCGATGATGCGCCCCTTGTCCAAGACGTAGATGCAGTTGGCGTCTTGGATGGTCGAAAGGCGATGAGCAATAGCAATGGTCGTCCGACCCTGTCTCATCTTAGCTAGGGAATCTTGAACCAAACTTTCTGTTTCAGAGTCAATATTGGCTGTCGCTTCATCCAAAATCAGGATTTTAGGCTGACTGGCGACTGTTCTAGCAAAGGCAAGAAGCTGTCGCTGGCCAGTAGAAAAGCTCGAACCACGCTCAGAAACGGGGGCATCATACCCCAGCGGAAGGTCCTGAATAAAGGAATCTGCATCCACAAAGGCAGCCGCAGCCTGGACCTGATCATCACTAAGATCTTGATACATGGCAATATTGGACTTGATAGTCCCGTGATAGAGGAAGGGATCCTGCAAGACCAGACCGATATTTTTTCTCAGCTCTTCCTGACTGTAGTTCCTGATATCCACACCATCCAAGAGAACGCGGCCTGACTGAAATTCATAAAAGCGCATGAGGGCATTGATAATGGAAGATTTCCCGGAACCTGTATGACCTACAAAGGCAATGGTTTCGCCCTTGTTAACTGAAAAGGAAATATCATCCAGAATCGGATGTTTGCCATCATATGAGAAACACACATGTTCAAAACGGATATTGCCCTCTTGGACTTTGGCTTGCCCATCTTTTTGAAGAGGCTCATAGGTCGTCTCATCAATCAAGGCAAAGACACGGCCTGCAGATACCATGGACGTTTGAAGGGTTGAAAAGTTTTGCGTCACCTCAATTAAGGGATCAAAAAGGCGGTTGATGTACTGGATGAAGGCATACATGGTTCCAGCTGTTATCCCGATAGAAAGACCACGATAGCCAAAGTAGGCCATCAAAACAGCATAACCTAGAAGTTTCAGCAAACTCATGGCAGGTCTCAAAAAGAGGGCATCCAAGGCTACAGATCGGTTGGCATAGACCAAGTGTTCTTGGTTGATTTCATCAAATTCTGCCTGCAGGCGCTTCTCTTGATTAAAGGCCTGGATAATCCTGATTCCCTCTATATTCTCTGCCAGCTTACTATTGATATCCGACAAGAGACTTCTGGTTTTTTCGATGATTTTCACTGACTTTTTCCGATAGAGATTGACCAAAAGGAAAATCAAGGGAAGAAAGAGCAAGACTAAAGCTGTCAAACGAAAATCCAGCACCAACATGGTATACAGAGTTGTCAGAAAGATAAAAACTGCTGAAATAAAGCTGGATAAAATCCCTGAAAACATATCACTGATGGTCTCGGTATCATTGGTCAAACGAGAAACGATGGAGCCTGCTGGCGTCTTGTCAAAATAAGACATGCCGAGTTTCTCCATATTGGCAAAGGCATTGCGACGAATATCTCTGACAATACTGTAAGACACTCGTGCAAAGAGAAGATTGCCGACATACTGAACTAGAGTTTGTAGGATATAGAGGCCATAGTAGGCCAGCAAAACGGTCCCGGCCAGTTGATTAAGATTGCTGAGGTACTGGTCGATAAAATGGGAAGCCACGAGGGGAATGACACTTTTAATGACCGTCGTCGCAAGGAGAAAACTGAGTGCCAAAAAGGTCAGGAGGCCATAGGGCTTGAGATAAGACATCAAGCGCTTCAATACAGCCCATTGCTCTTTCTTATTCTGCATCTTCTTCTCCTTTCATTTCCAACTGCTGAGACTGATAGGTTTGGGCATACCAGCCATCTAAAGCTAGCAGGTCTTCGTGTGTACCGCGTTCTATGATTTGGCCATTTTGCAGAACCAAAATCAGATCTGCATGGACAACTGCACTGAGACGATGGGCTGTGATGATGGTTGTCTTATCCTTCCGCGTCTCCTTGAGATTGTCGATGATGGCATACTCCGTCTTGGCATCCACGGCGGACAAGGAATCATCTAAAATCAAGATATCAGGGTCTAAAATCATAGCCCGACTCATGGCCAGACGTTGCTTTTGACCACCTGAAAGACTGACTCCTTTTTCACCGATCAACGTATCAAAGCCCTGAGGCATGTCTACAATATCTTGGTAAACTTGAGCTAGCTTGGTCGCTTCCTCGACTTCTGATAAAGGCAGGTCAGGATTTCCAAAGCGGATATTGTCTAAGATAGAGGTCGCAAAGAGAAACTGATCCTGAGGGACATAGCCCATGAGACCACGAAGGTCTGTCAGACGATAGTCACGAATATCGTGACCGTTTAGATAAATAGCTCCCTTATCCACATCGTATTCACGCAAGAGGAGCTTAATCAAGGACGTTTTCCCAGAGCCTGTCTGACCGACCAAGCCTAGGGTTTGTCCTTTTTCCAGACTAAAGTGAACATCTGTCAATGTTTCCTCATTTTCAAAGGCAAAGCTGTCAATGGCATACTCCAAGCGCCCATTTTCAATACAATCTAAAGGAAACTCAGGGTCTTTTACAGGTGATTCCTGAGACAAAAGATCCTCAATCCGTTGGTAAGAAACCTTGCCTCGTTGAGTGATATTAAAGAGGAAACCAATGGCCATAAGAGGCCAGACCAACATATCCAAGTAGCTGATAAAGGTGACCAGATTCCCAACCGTAATCTGTCCCTCCTGAACCATCAAGGAACCGACCAAAAGGGTTAAAACATAGGATGAACCAACAAACAAGAGAACCATAGGGTCAAAGAGACTATCGTATTTCATGGTTTGGAGGTTCTTTTGGAAGGTTAATTCATTGACTGCCTGAAAAGACTCCAGCTCATCTGACTGATAACCGAAAGACTTGGTCACCTTGATACCTGATACAGACTCCTGCACCTTGTTATTGAGTTCGGAAAAGGCAGCTTGGGATTCTCCGAAAGCCTTATGAGTCTTTCTCCCTAGACGACTGGTCGCATAAGCCATAAAAGGCAGGGGAAGAATGGCAACCAGAGTCATCTGCCACGAAATGCTAAAGAGCATGGTCAGCAAAGTCACCAGCGCCGTGATGGAAGCATCCACTGCTGACATGACTCCTCCACCTGCGAGACGAGTTAAAGCATTGATATCATTGGTGGCGTGTGCCATCAAGTCTCCCGTCCGATAGGTCTGATAAAAGGCTGGCGACATCTTAGTAAAATGCTCAAACAAGCGAGAGCGCATAATCTGCCCCAGACGATAGGATGTCCCGAGGATATACATGCGCCAAACATAGCGCAGATAGTACATCCCAAAGGCTGCCAGCAGTAGATAAAATAGATTAAGAAGGAGCTCCTGCTGGGTTAATTGACCCGATGTAATGGCGTCAATCACCCGCCCCATGACCATGGGGGGAATGAGATTGAGGACGGAAACCAAGACTAAGGCCACAATCCCGACTAGATAACGGCGCTTTTCTAACTTGAAAAACCACCAGAGTTTTTGAATAATGGACATAAAATCCCTTTCTGATTGCAAATGGAAACCTGAGGCCAAGACTCAATGAAAATCAAAGAGCAAACTAGGAAACTAGCCGCAGGTTGCTCAAAGCACTGCTTTGAGGTTGTAGATAGAACTGACGAAGTCAGTAACCTACATACGGAAAGGCGACGTTGACGCAGTTTGAATTTGATTTTTGAAGAGTACAAGACCCCAGGTTTTTCTTATTCATAAGTTACGACTGAGACGACACCCTTGTCATACTCAGCGATAAAGATATTGGCCATATTGTCATACCCTTGTTTACTGAGGTTATCAAGCAGCCATTCTTCGCTCCGACCAATGGTCTCCAAAATTTCAACTTGGATAACACCGTCTGTGACAACAGGATACTTGGGATTCTCATCTCCCATTTGGACTACGATGAGTTGACCATTCTGCTCCTGCATAGCGCGTTTGACTTGTTTCATTTGGAAAATTCCCTGGCTACGGAGCTTAAGAGCTACATCCGCTGCTGATAAACCAACCGAACGGCAGGCTTCTGGATCAATCTTCCCATTTTTGATGAGCAGGGTTGGTTTCCCATCAATCAAACGTTTCACAAAGTGAACATTATTATTCAGCCATTTGAGAGTCAAGACCAGAATGGTCCACATGATCAAGATGACTGCATACTGAAGGATACTGATGGCGCTATTGTAAATCACCCCACCGATGATCCCCCCGAGTACATAGTTCTGAATTTGGTCTATTGCTGAGTTAGGCGCTAGGTTACCCTTTCCGGTCACATTAATTACAAAAACCAGAGAAAAGAGACCCAAGGCTAGTTTGATTAAAATTTCCATATAATTGAGTGTCATTTGTTCACCTCCACCAGTTCAATTGAATCTGTTTTATGCAATTCGACTTTCTCTAGCAGGTACTTGTATGGCTCACTTCCGTTCAAGGCACGGTAATAGCGATCTCCGACCTTGATAAGTGCGCCATCAGTGTCGGCCGAAGTATTGACATAGACTTCTGACTTGTCTACTCCCAATTCTTTGGAAACAAGCTCGATGAAATGAAGTGAAGCTTGAAATTTATTATTAGATACTTGATTGTTTTGATAAGTCGAGATACTAATCAAAAGGAGAGCCAGTAAGGTCAAGGCTGAAATCATGACCAACTCACGAAACTTGGTGCCCTTTTTATCATAGTAAGCTTTAAAAGCAAAAAATCCTGTAACAGCTAATAAGACGATCCCAAAGCCAATCATGATGCCATTTTGCTGACTGATTTGGCTGAGTACATAGTCATAAGAATAGAATTTCATGTATTTTCACTCCCTTTCATAAAATCATTCTTAATTATAAACGAAAGAGGGTGATTTTTCAAACCATACGTTGGGGAAATGCGCCTTTTTTTGGTATAATATAGTCTGTAATCTGAATGAAAAAGGTAACTTTATGAAACTCATCTCATGGAATATTGATTCCCTCAATGCAGCCCTAACGAGCGACTCAGCTCGTGCAAAATTGTCCCAAGAAGTCCTACAAACCTTGGTAGCTGAAAATGCTGATATTATCGCTATCCAGGAAACCAAGCTTTCTGCAAAAGGGCCTACAAAGAAACACTTGGAAATTTTAGAAGAACTCTTCCCAGGTTATGAAAACACTTGGCGTTCCTCTCAAGAACCTGCTCGCAAAGGCTACGCTGGAACTATGTTCCTCTATAAGAAAGAACTCACACCAGCGATTAGCTTCCCAGAAATCGGTGCCCCTTCTACCATGGACTTGGAAGGCCGCATCATCACCCTAGAATTTGATGAATTTTTCGTAACGCAAGTATACACACCAAACGCTGGCGACGGTCTCAAACGCTTGGAAGAGCGTCAAGTCTGGGACGTCAAATATGCTGAGTATTTGGCTCAACTAGACAAAGAAAAACCAGTCCTTGCGACGGGTGACTACAACGTGGCCCACAAGGAAATCGACCTTGCAAATCCTGCCAGCAACCGCCGTTCACCTGGATTTACAGACGAGGAACGTGCTGGTTTTACCAACCTTTTGGCAACTGGATTTACTGACACCTTCCGCCATATTCACGGCGATGTCTCAGAACGTTACACTTGGTGGGCGCAACGCAGTAAGACTTCTAAAATCAACAATACAGGCTGGAGAATCGACTACTGGCTCACTAGCAACCGCGTGGCTGACAAGGTGACCAAGTCTGACATGATTGACTCAGGTGCGCGTCAAGACCATACGCCGATTGTATTGGAAATTGAACTTTAAGGAGAAAGCTAATGGACTATCAAGCTGTCATTCCTGAATTTGTAGTATCTGACCTCGAAAAGTCACGCCACTTCTACTGCGACTTGCTGGGATTTTCTGTCGAATACGAGCGTCCAGAGGAGAAATCTCTCTTCCTCTCGCTTGAAGACTGCCAACTTATGCTAGAAGAAGGCAGCACAGAAGAATTAGCCCAACTAACCTATCCTTTCGGGCGCGGTGTCAATATTTCCTTTGGCATTGAAGATGTCCCTCAGCTCCACCAAAAACTGCTGGAAGCTGACTATCCTATTTATCGTCCTTTGACTAAACGAACATTTCGTGTTGGGGATCACTATATCTATCCTCATGAATTTGCAGTCTTGGATCCAGATGGCTATTTTTTAAGATTTAGCGAATAGAATAATCGAAGTCTACAATACTATCCAGCCTTGTAGGCTTTTTCGTTCGCTTTTATGATCTATTTACTAACAAAATATTTGATTTATAAAGCTAATTGGTGTAAAATAAAAACATTGGCAGTAGCCTATTTAAAATTGAATATCATTTTACTTGTTTATGTCGTGAATTGGCACGACGTTTCTACAAGGTGCTGGAACACCTAACAATGAGTATGTCAGCTGAAGGTATGGTTTTGGCCATGCCTATTTTGGGGACTTACTTAGGGGATTAAGTAGGTCCTTTTTCTATTTCTTGCTAGAAACTCTAAACAAGCAAATGAAGCGTCTTTTAGACTTTAGGAGGTCTTATGAAATTATTAGAAGAGCGCATCCTCGAGGATGGGCATATCTTGGGGGACAATATCCTCAAGGTGGATTCCTTTTTAACCCACCAAGTTGACTTTAACTTGATGCGAGAGATTGGTAAGGTATTTGCGGAAAAATTCGCTGCTGCTGGCATTACCAAGGTCGTAACCATTGAAGCGTCAGGCATTCCCCCAGCTGTTTTTACAGCTGAAGCCTTGAATGTTCCCATGATTTTCGCCAAGAAAGCTAAAAACATCACCATGAACGAAGGCATCTTAACCGCCCAAGTCTACTCCTTTACCAAGCAGGTGACCAGCACCGTTTCCATCGCTGGAAAATTCCTTTCACCAGAGGACAAGGTATTGATTATTGACGATTTCCTTGCTAATGGCCAAGCTGCCAAAGGTTTGATCCAAATCATCGAACAAGCTGGAGCAAAAGTTGAAGCGATTGGTATCGTGATTGAAAAATCTTTCCAGGATGGTCGTGATTTGCTTGAAAAAGCAGGATATCCAGTCCTATCACTGGCTCGCTTGGATCGTTTCGAAAATGGTCAGGTCGTATTTAAGGAGGCAGATCTCTAATGCAAAAACAAGAAAAACATTCACAAGCAGCCGTTCTTGGCTTGCAACACTTATTAGCCATGTACTCAGGTTCTATTCTGGTTCCCATCATGATTGCGACAGCTCTGAGCTATTCAGCTGAGCAGTTGACCTACCTGATCTCCACAGATATCTTCATGTGTGGGGTGGCCACCTTCCTCCAACTCCAACTCAACAAATACTTTGGGATTGGACTACCAGTCGTTCTCGGAGTTGCCTTCCAATCCGTCGCTCCTTTGATTATGATTGGGCAGAGTCACGGTAGTGAGGCTATGTTTGGTGCCCTTATCGCATCAGGGATTTATGTGGTTCTGATTTCAGGTATTTTCTCAAAAGTTGCCAATCTCTTCCCATCTATCGTAACAGGCTCTGTCATTACCACGATTGGATTGACCCTGATTCCTGTCGCTATTGTAAATATGGGAAATAACATCCCTGAACCAACTGGGCAAAGTCTTTTGCTTGCAGCCATCACTGTTCTAATCATCCTCTTGATCAACATCTTTACCAAAGGATTCATCAAGTCTATCTCCATTTTGATTGGTCTGGTTGTCGGAACTGCCATTGCTGCCACTATGGGCTTGGTTGACTTCTCCCCTGTTGCGGCAGCACCGCTTGTCCATGTTCCAACTCCCCTCTACTTTGGTGTACCGACTTTTGAAATCTCATCCACCGTCATGATGTGTATCATCGCAACGGTGTCTATGGTTGAGTCCACTGGTGTTTATCTGGCCTTGTCTGATATTACTAATGACCCAATCGACAGCACGCGCCTGCGCAACGGTTACCGTGCAGAAGGTTTAGCTGTCCTTCTCGGAGGAATCTTTAACACCTTCCCTTACACAGGATTTTCACAAAACGTTGGTTTGGTTAAATTGTCAGGCATCAAGACTCGCCTGCCAATCTACTACGCAGCTGGTTTCCTAGTCCTCCTTGGACTCCTTCCTAAGTTTGGTGCCCTCGCCCAAATCATTCCGAGTCCTGTCCTTGGTGGTGCTATGCTGGTGATGTTTGGTTTTGTTTCCCTCCAAGGGATGCAAATCCTCGCCCGTGTTGACTTTGCCAACAATGAACACAACTTCCTTATCGCAGCTGTATCAATCGCTGCAGGTGTCGGACTCAACAACAGTAATCTCTTCGTCAGCATGCCAACAACCTTCCAAATGTTTTTCTCAAACGGAATTGTCGTAGCCAGCCTACTGGCCATTGTCCTCAATGCAGTATTAAACCGGAAGAAGAAATCATAACCACCCGTCTAACGGGTGGTTTGCACCAGGGCTATAAGCTCAAATTA
>NZ_JAUMZR010000017.1:0-37791 GCF_030528045.1 Streptococcus sp. | reverse complement strand
CAAAGACATCAAGCGCAATGCTTTTGGCTATCGGAACTTTGAAAACTTTAAACAGTGTATCTATTTCGCTTTGAATACCACAAAAGAGAAGACGAAGTTCGTCTCCTCTCGCGCTTAGTTATAGGTCACCCACTACAGTTGACATGGAGCCTATTTTTTAAGGTTGTAGAATGATTTCAATCCACGGTATTCTATTTTAGCGTTTTTTGTATAAGGTTGTATAAGCGAAAATCCTTGTAAAATAAGGGTTTGTGCGTTGTAAATTACACATATTTTTTACCATAAAAATACTAAAGTTTTAACCTTTTGCCCCTTTTTTGCCCCTCACTTTTTTCCAAACTTCAGAGCAAAATAAAGATATTCAAGCGAAAAAATCGCTCCTAACCCTCTACCTATAAAGGTTTTTCAAAAATTTCAAGCGATTATCAAGCGTATTTTCAGAGCAAACAAAAAAACCGCAAGCCGTAGCCTGCGGTGAAGAACTATTCTTTGTCTTTGTTTTTATTTTGATTGTTCCCTGTAAACAAACCAATTAGCCCTAATGCAGTAGTTCCAGTTAAAACACTACCTGCAACTTGTTTATCTGTCGCTATTAAGTAAATTCCGCCGATAATAACAACGAGGGCGATTAAAAAGCCAAATAACTGTCCCAATTTATGAGAAGCAATATTCCCTGATAGGTATTTATCTTCCATCGCTCTACGATGTTGGCTTTCTGCAATACCATTATCAATAATCTTTTGAGCAGCATCCGGATATAGCTCTTGATATCCTTTGAGGATATCTGGATGTGGTAGATCACCTTGATAGATTTCCAACTTTTGCAGAACTACTTGACGTTGTTCATGTGGTAAGCGCTCGACTTCATCAACAATATTATTGACTTCAATCAAATCTTTATTCTCGGTATCCAAATTTCATTACCTCTTTCTGAATGCCCATAGTTGATTTCTTGTAATCACTTTTGACTTTCTTCCAGTCTGGGACTGTATCAGCTTTTACTTTTGGAATGTTCTGGTTAAAGCTAAAAACAGGCAATACAATTGCTGTCATACCAAGTAAAAAAGACTTAAAGTATTGAGGTTGTTTTGTATTTTTTAACATACCAAATTCCTCCTACTCGCTCCATAATATTTTTTTGAATTAACTTGATTATGACATCTTTCTTTAAAAAAGTCAATGTTTCTTACTCTTTTTAACAAAAAAATCCCCACAAGAACGAGTCCTGTGGGGTAGATACACATTTTAGAAAAGCTTTCCTTTCATTTTATTTTTTAAATTTATTTTGTCGTAATCAAGCCTTCTGGCTCAACTGTGAACTCTGGCTTGTCTGCCATTGTGCCGTCTGAATTGAGGTAGTACCAACCTGAACCGTCAGCTGATTTGATGAACTGTTTGGATTTCATATCGCCATCTTTAGCATCAAGATAATACCAATGCTCCTTGTATTTAATCCAGCCAGTGGCCATCTTACCATCTTCTTTGAAGTAGTACCATTTATTGGCAATGAGTGCCCAACCAGTGGCCATTGCACCACTTGGGAGCAAGTAATACCAGTAGCCGTCCGTGTGCTTGTGCCAAGCGTTAGCCTTCATGTAACCGTCGCTGTCGAAGTAGTACCAGACATCGTCAATCTTCTGCCAGCTATCAGCAGGGTAAGAACCGTCCGAGTTAACATGCCACCAACCAGTAGCATTTTTCTTCCAGCCAATCTCGATATCATCTCCGCCAAGCATTTCTTGGACAGTTGAACCAAGCGACTGATAATGATTGATTTTAGCAATCACATAGTCACGCAAGCTATCATTGTAACCACCGTGCAACTCGAGGGAACGTGCAGGACATGATGTGCTTGAAAACTCGTTATGAAACTTGATATTTGAATAGTTCGGAGTATCACCGTAGTAAGCCATGTCCTCTGCCATTTGTCGCAATACCATGTTTTCATTTTCGATAAACTCGGCATCTGACGCGCTAAGTTGCTGACAGACCTCATAGCTAAGCGAGTTCATGTTTGCATCGTAGTTAGCAGCGCTCCAAGTACCATTGTAAGTATCTTCAACACGAGCGATTGCATCTCTTGTAATGTAATAATGAGCGAAGCCAAGTTCAGCCTGACCGTTATCATAGCGAGATTGCAACCAATTCACATAGCTTTCAGCGCTCATAGAACCAGCGTCATTGTGCATGATGTAGTATTTAGGCTTATCCGTTGGACGCGCTCCTGCAATGCCGTTAAAAACGGTGTTATTGATGATTTTAATCATGGTCTAGTCCTCACTTGGTTTATAATAATCAAGAGCTCGTTTGCTATCAGAGATCCCTGATGTTGTTGGATCATTGACAACACCAATCAAGACAAGGATGTAAACGAATGTGTTCACACCGTCCTGAATATTTTTGGGGATTTCAAGCCCGAATTGTTGTGCCATAAGGAAGATTGCTCCTAATATAGCAATGAGTGTTGTTTTGTTTTGCAAGCGCAATTTCCAGTTAATCATTTTGAGTTTCTCCTTTTATTGTTGTTTGTTTTGAATTAAGCTTTTAAGCTCTCTTACATCCTCACCAAGCGATTTCACTTGCTCAGCTAGTACTAAGATGGCCTTATTTTGTTCATCGTGGTTATCGAGCCGCTTGTTGGCTGATGTCTTGAATTCGTTCAGATTTTCGATATCTTTCTCTAAAATCGTAAGACGATTTTCCTGCTTGGTTGCTTTATCTTTCATCGAAAAATAAAGACCAATCACAGGAATGAGGGTGATAAAGATCTGTACGAGAAATCGTTCATAACCTGGCATACAACCTCCTTCTAATCAATGCGTGGCATGACCACAGTAAGCACACCTTGCTGAAGCATTTCAGCAAGTGACTGCTCTTTGTAGGTGTACCCTTCAGATGGTTGCATTTGGAATTTCAAGATCGTTTGTGTTTCTTTTGGCCATTTTGGATTTGTGTCGTATGGATAAGGCATCGATACGATGTCACCATTCGTGTAACGGCGGTCCTTAACAAGAGGTTTAATGAACTGCGCAACTTTGCTGTAAGTATTAGTTGGCATCCCCCCATTCTGGCCAATCGCCAAAGCAATAAGAACCTCAGTAATAGCTGATATGCTATCGATGTTCTCTTTGTTCGCTGAAAGGTCTGTCTTAGCTTTTGCCAAAGTTTGAACCGCTTGTTCAATCTCGGCTTGAGCCTTCACGATGGCAGAGCCTGGGTCTAGCTCTACTTTGATGATATCCAGCACCCCTTGAATCAACGTGTCTTCTGGTTCGTTCGTGCGGTCTCCTGCGAGTTCGCGCAGGTTCGTGCTGTAACGAGGCCCATCTGAGAGACGAATTTCAACGACTGTGACAGTATTATCGCCCAGAACTCGTGTGTAAGGCTTGGAAGCCAGTTCATAGTTATTGATTGCCATTTGCCAGTTGTCCTTTCACCTCTTCAAATTTTGCTTTAAGTTTTTCATCAGATTCAATGATTTGCTTCATCTGCTCAAGTTCCATAGCAGTTACTGTGTAGAGGGCTTCGAGAGTAGCTGATTGAGTAGCCTCTTTGCTGATTTTCTCGCTAAGCGACTTAATCGCTAGAGTGCTGATTTGTTGGTCTTGTTCGTTCATACTGTTTTCTCCAATTTCTGTATTTTTTGATTGAGTTCTTGAATGGCCTTAATTAAGTAAGGCACGAGTTCAAATGTGCGATACGAGTATGCGCCGTCAGGATTTTCAAAAAACGCTTCCGGAGCGTATTTCTGGACGTCCTGCGCCATGATACCGCAAGCGATGTCTTCTATTTTTCCATCGTATTCTTTACGATAACTATACGTTTTCAAGTTTTCGATTACATCAAGACCTGAGACTGTACTAGCTTCGATATTTGACTTGTAGCGACTGTCTGAGATTTCTTTATTCATAGGAATCCAGTCGTATCTTTCATAGTTATCGTATAAATATAAATATCCATTGTTTGATGCAATTTTTTTGTAGTTGTAAGAATATATCCAGTGCCCCAACGAACCATTATTGATAAATTTTATGTTACCGCTAACCTGAAGATCTCCATGCACAATCGGTTCATTCCAAAAATGAGCTGTATTATAGCAGTGCATTTCACCAGTGTTTTTTACGAACCATGCTTTATTTCCTGGTTGATCCCAATTGTCTCCCCAATTAACCCAAAGAGAGGTTTGATTGTATCTTCCTTTTCCAGAAGAAAGACCAACATCAAAATTATTTTGTCCTGTTAGCCAGTAAGTTGACGGATCCTTATCATGCGTCCCAATCTGGAACCCTCCGATTTTCCCCTTGTAACCCTCAAGCAAGGTCGCAGAGACTACCACTGACCTGAGCTTGTTGATAAAAGCATCTTTAGCTGCAAGCGTATCTGTGAAGATGTCGCTTGAGACTAATTTGCGAGCCATAGCCAAATCCATAACCAGTTTATCAGCAGTGATGGAATTTGCTCGCAAGATGTCTGTGTTCAGAGTTACAAAATTCCCCTCACCGACGAATAAGCGCTTGAAGTACCCATCTATGGCTGTCAGTTCATCAAGCAAAGTCCTGCCTTTCAGCCGAATTTTTTCAGCTTCAATCCAGATTTGATTGTTCGTTGCGTTAATCTGTGAAACAATCGAACCAGCGCTTGTCAGATTTTGAACTGCCCATGAGCCAGCAAGTTGATTTTGAACCGTACGAACAGCTTCGTCTGTATCTTCGAGAGCAGGACGAGCACTCGTTGCAACGCTTCCTTCTTCTAATTGAGGAGCTAAAACATCAATATAGCTTCCTTTTGCACCATTTAGCAAGTAGACATAGCCAATCGATAATTTTCCAACTTTTTTTCGTTCACTTGAAAACGTCAAATATGTCCATTTATCATCTTTCAAAACAAATTCCGGACTTATACCTGTTGAATCATCATAAGACCAATAGTTTTGTATTCTAACTCTTTGTCCAGCCGTTCCTTTGACCCAGACGGACATTGTATAGGTTCCTCGTACAATCTCAAATTCATCTTGAGCAATGCCAATTATACTTTTTGGGTCGTTAGAAATTATACGTATTGCTTTGTTAAAACCAGGTGCAGGACTCCCCGAAACATCAATTGTCCGAATACTTCCAGAGCCTGAACTTCGAAATGTCTCAGAATCCCATGAGCCTGAAGCTACACGCATCTCTTTGATTCCTCTGATATAATTTCGTCCACCAGCCGAAGCCTTTGCGACCTCAACCTGAAACAGTTGATTCGTCAGAGCCATGCGAGCAACCTTATTCGAAATGTCCTTCTCGTTGCTACCGATAATCCTCTCATAGAGTTTGCTTGTTTCTTGTACACGCTGAAAATCTACAAGATTAGCTTTGCCATCAAGTCGAGAAGATAAGCTTGTGAATCGGCCATCTACTGATTGTTTGTACCCAGCGATTTGAGTAGCAATTTGGCCATTCGTTGATGTCTTCACTTCCTCAATCCGTCGCTCAATCCCACGAATTCCTTCTTGGTAAGTATTCTTGCCGACATATCCATCAACGACCTCGTTTTTTAATTTGGTTATATCAGCGGTTGCCTGCTCACTAATTTGTTTCGCTTCTTGAGCAAGAGAAGAGCTCGCACCAGCATTTCGCAACGCTTCTTCAGCTCTACGCTTGACTTCTTGTAATGGACCATTGTCAAAGTTACTGAAGCGCTGGTCGATTGTCTCTGTCAGACTTTTCTTGACCTCTTCGGCTTTTGCTTTGGCAGCGTTAAGACCGTCTGTGATTTCATTCTTGATACCTTGTACCTTACGGTCAAAATCTAAGTCAGCATTCTTGATTTCTTTTGCTAATTGAGTAGCGAATTGCCCTTGCAAGTGCTGAGTCTCATTCTTAACTGCATCATTAACGGCGCTAGAAAGCATATTGGATAAACCTGACTTAAATTTTCCAAATCCAATAGATAGTAGCTTCTTAGCCATCGGTGAGTAAGTATACTTCGTGATTTTCTTACGAACGTCCATCTTGAATCGTTCATGAAATAGACTAACAATATCAAAAATTTGAACAGGTACATCACTCTCTCCTTCAACTTGAATTTCTAGACTGTCTTCAAGCATATCGCAGAGTGTTGTTTTAAAATACTGCTCACCATATCTTATAAGAGTTGCTTCATCTTTCACGTCCTGGTCATTAACCTCAATCACATCTTCATAGATTTGACTGTATTTGTTAATGAGTGGACTATCCACCACCACAGAAAACTTGCGATCAGGTGCCTTTTCTCCCTCACCTTTGACGGTTGCCTTAAAAGTGATCCTAGTTTTTAAAGACTTCGTTGATGTCTTTTGTTGATAGCTAGACAGGTTTTTCTTATACATAAAAAGCGATTCATTTTCTGAACCGCCATTTTTAAGTAATCGAACCTGGTAACCATGACGTACAAGATCGCCACCCCACTGACCAAGGATAGAGTGCTTATCTTTTGTAAAAGCGACCATCGCGTTGACACTATCATTATTAAACGTGTGACGTTCGTCGATGTCCGAAAAGAACGAGAACGGATTATCACGAGTGATACTTCCAGCAAAACGACTCAAAGCCGTTGAACCCGTCGCTCTATCCAATGATATTGGATTGATAACGTAGTTATTTAACAATGTCATGACCTGGTTCGCATAGACTTGAATATAACCATGTTTCTTTTGAACTTCAAAAATGACAAAATCCTGTTCACCATGAAGATCATCTGCTTTTAGGAAAGTTTCTTCTTTCAACTTCTCCCACAAAGCATCTGAGGTCGGAAAGCGAAAAGTCAGTTGATAGGTACTATCTGCTTCTTGAGAAATCTTGTCTGCATAAGCAGCATTTAGAGGAGTATTCCCATTTGTTAAGTAAATCAAATTTTGTACCTCCAATTTGGTCGAATAATCAATCTAAGAACATTTCCAGTAAATGTAATTCCACTTCTTCCAGTTGGGATTTCAAAGAACCCACCACGCTTTCTGAGCGTGTTCTGGACCGCTCCAGTAGCATTGTATATGTTTTGCTTACCTTGCCGACAATCAATTGTAGCTTTTGTTTTGACATTAAGATACATTGTTTCTTGACTAATAGTGATCGATATATCTCCATCTCCCTGAACCTCAATAATCGGTTCAGAGTAAATTGTTCCTGGATTGTTAATTGTTCCTGGTCCATTATAAGATTCAGGATTAACCGTTTTTTGATAGCGAAAAGGCTGCATGTTTAGCTTTATTTTCAATTGCCAAGCATGATTACCAAAAGGTTTGTAGCTAGCAGTTGAAAAATGAGCATAGAAAACAGATTCAGGATGATAGCTAAATTCCAACTCATTGTCATTCGATTGAAATTTATCCAAGATAATCGAGATATCAATCATCTTTGTAACGTGAATTGTAAAAGTTCTGTCATAGCTATCATAAGAACCATCTAATACTCGATAACTTCCATTCACACCATGAAGCTCGGCCACCTCTCCTTTCGGTTTGGCAGCCTCAACTTCTCCAAAGTCGGTCACAATACAACCTGGAAGAGTCGATGTATTAAAGCCATTAATGATCATATAATCCATTAGAATCCCTCCCTTGCTAAAATAGAACCATGTTGTTCATAAGTATTTAATGAAATTTTCTCATTGTCTAGATAGATGTCTGACGATTTTTCAAGAATAGCTGTAAGGATAGATTCCAAACTTGACCTCATAATCGCTATCTCAGACACGGTTTTACTCTCTTGTACTTCAAGTTGAGCTGATGGCATGGCCAAACGAGCCTCAAGATTTTTCGTGACAGATGCAGTTGAGTTCAGATCCAGGTTATCTCCTGAAAATACATCAGAGATTTCTCCAGCCATTCCACCAACTGTTTCTTTTACACCCTTAAACCGTTCTTGCAGTCCTTGGTCTAAACCTTGCATGATTGCATTACCTGCAGGGATCAACAACTTACGGTCATATTCAATAGGACCTTTGTGATCACGAATCCAGTTTGCAATACCTCCAACAAAGTTTGTAACTCCTTCCCAGGCAGATTTTAAACCGCCTAAGAAGCCGTTAAGGATTGCTTTACCAGCTTCCCAAAGATTGATATTTTTAATGCCATTAAAAATATTGGTTACATTTGACACTAGACTGCTTACAGCTTGCTTCATGGTATTCCACGCAATCTGAGCACCGCTAACAAGCCCATTGATCAAACCAAGTACAAGTGATTTTAATCCGGCCCATGCTGCGCTCGCTGTTGATTTGATGTTTTCCCAGAGACTGGATAAGAAACTCACAAAGTTATTCCATAAGTTTTGAGCGCCTTGAATTAATCCAGTGATAAGATTTGACACTGTGGACTTTATCCATTCCCAGGCAATAGACGCAGCAGTTTTGATAAATTCCCAAATTGTACTCAAAACATTAGAGAAGTTCTCAAAAACTCCCGTAGCATAACCTACGATGACATCCACGACTCCAGAGAAGTATGTTTTAATACCTTCCCAAATCATGGAGACGCCATTTTGAATTCCTTCCCAAATCAGAGAAAGATCTACGCCTAATTGATCAAAGTTGCCTGTCACCAGGTCAATGATAATCAAAATAGCACCCAAGAAAATCGATTTGATAAATTCCCAAGCGCCTTCAAAGATCAGTTTAATTCCTTCCCAAACTTGAGTAAGACCATCTGAAATGTTGTTCCAAATGTTCATGAATCCGTCGATGAACTGTTGAACAACCGTCATGACAGCTGTAGTAATCGCTGTCCAAGCAGTAGATGCAGCCTCCTTGATTGATTCCCATAAGTCAGAAAAGAATGTTACAACAGCATTCCACATCGCCTTTAAAGACTCAACGTAAGCGTTCCAGGTCGTAACAACTCCTTCCCACAAAGTGCTAGCACCTTCAGAGATACCAGACCAAAGACCAACAAAGAAATCAGCAATTCCCTGCCATGCCTGCTTAATCCAATCTACAAAAACTGCCCAAATCTTTTGCCCAGTTTCTGTTTGCGTAAAGAACCAAGCTAATGCTGCAACGGCAGCTGCAATCCAGCCTACAAATGGAATTGAAGAAATAGCAGCCGAAATTGATGTTCCAAATCCCGAAATAGCTGTTTTAGCAATTGTTAGGATACCAGGTAGCCCACCTAAACCTTTAACAAACATTGCAATTTTAGTTACAGGTAATCCAACTCCTAGAGCAATTACAGCAGTTTTAAGTAAATCTGCTGCTAACTTATTATCCTTAAAGAAATCAGTTACATCCTTGATTAATGACGAAACATCTTTTATAGCATCAGTCAAGACTTTAAAAGCCGTTCCGACAAGAGTCACTCCTTGCTCGCTATCTTGTATCCCCAAAAGGTCCTTAACAAAATCAGCAACAATCTCTATGACATCTCCAGCTGCTTTTCCGATATTTTCAAAGGTATCTCTGATGTTACCAGCAATATCAACAATTTGACCTGCTGCTTCTGGAGTGAAACCTAAAGCAGTTAAGATATCGATATTGTCTTGAGCATTTAACGACCCAAAAATCATGTCAAAAAAGGTCTCAAAGATTCCAGTCACACGAGACAGTTGATCAAAAACTGCACTCCCAAAGGCATCCCCAAAAAGCTGAGATGCAATCTGACTAATCCCTTCAGTCAGAACCAATCCAAGGCCTGAAAAAACATTGCCAATCATTGGCAAAAAATTATCAAAGAGAAAGGTCGATGTTGTTTTAAGCAAAGCATGTAGAGAAGGCAGGATATTTTCCCCCAATGCCAGCTTACCAAGGACGTTCTGAGCAGCTGCTTTCATGGATTCAAACGATCCGCTAAAAGTAGATGCTGCCTCTTTAGCTGTTGTCCCAGTGATGTCCAAATTCTCCTGGATAGTATGAATGGCGCTATAAACATCAGAAAGGTTGTTAATGTCGTACTTAACACCAGTCAATTTCTCTGCATCAGCCAAGAGACGTTGCATTTCTTGCTTTGTACCACCGTAACCAAGTTTCAGGTTATCCAACATGGTGTAGTTTTGCTTCGCAAACCCTTGATAAGCCATCTGAATGCTCTCCATCGATGTCCCCATCTTATTAGCATTATCTGACATATCAATCATGGCCATGTTTGCTGTTTCAGCAGCCTTATTCGTATCACCTCCCAAAGACTGCAAGAGACTTGCTGAGAAGCCTGTCACGTTTTCCATATAGGCATTAGCTGACAAGCCTGTTGTCTTGTAGGCTTCATTAGCATACCCCTTCACCTTGTCAGCAGAACCTTTAAAAAGAGTTTCAATTCCTCCGAGCGATTGCTGAAGTGCTGCACCTTCACGGATAGCAGCTGAAAAGGCCTTGCCAATCCCTGCCGCTACAATAACCTTTTTCATAATGCCAACAAGACTAGAACCCAATGACTGTCCAGCGCTTTGCCCTGCTGCACTAGCTTCGGGATTTAGGAGTGATTGGATTTTACCAGTAATACCTCTAGCTGATGGTATCAGCTGCACATAAGCCTGTGCTATTTCTGTCGCCACTAATCCTCCCTCCAATCTTTTCTAGAATTTTCTGACGATATTCTTCAAAATCCTTACCAGAATCAAAGATCATCTCCTTACTTTCCTTAGCTTTAGTTTTACCTGTTAACTCCTGCGCAACCATTATTGGTTTGTTGATTCCTTTCTGGCCATCTGTTGTCTTAAACCAAACAAGAGCAGAAAGTCTATCAAGCACACTTGCTATCAAAAAAGTTTCAAAAGGAACTTTGCTATTGGTCATTGCTAGTTTGATCCGTGAATCATCTCTCAGACCAAAAGCAAAAACAGCTACCTGGTCAGCAGGTAACTGTCTGTAGTCAAAAATTCCATAGGTTTCAGCTAAATCACAGATAAGAGCGTCTTCGTCTGTTTGAATCATTCTAGCAAGGAGCGCTATTTTTTTAACTGGTTCTGACTTGAGAAGATCTCACTAATCTCTGCTCCCATTTTATCCAGAGGAACAATGCCATCCGCAGTTCGCACATGATTTTTCAAATCTTCCGATTTGTTACCAAGCATGAGTTTGACCACTTTTGGTAAAACTGCCGGATTTGTATCTACTTCAGCGATGGCTTCAAGCAACTCATAGTTTTCCAAACGCTCTTTTGTGATTTCAAAAGCAAATCCGGTTGAAGTCACACCACGGATTGTTTTAATTTGTGGCGCAGCTCCTCTATTTTTCTTTTTGCGATTTTGTTTTGACATGATTAAGCTCCTTTGATGTATTCATAGTGTGTGTCGTCAGCAGCGTTAGGGAAAGCAGTTACTGTCGTACCATATCCAAGAACACTTCCATCGTTATAAGTGATTTCATCGATGGCAGTTACTTTTCCTGAAGGGATAACAATACGTTTAAGTACACCACCTTTTAGGACTGTTTCGATAACCAGACAGTGATGTGGCAATTCTTTTGAATTTGCCTTAATGGTAATTCCTGACGACAAATCCCCAGATACATTATCTGGTCCATAGACTTCCTTCAAAACATGTAGGTTCAATGCTTCAATAAGCATATATTTGAATGTGTCTGTTTTTTCCTTTTGAACTGAGCTTACAACGACACCGCCCCATGCTTTAATATTTTCTGACTCTGGCGAGTTACTGTTGGTCATACCTTCATCTGAAATATAACCTAGTGCTTCAAACGCCTGATCTAACTTTGTTGTTGCGTCTGTCGGCAGTGCCGTTCCAAGGGGCGCAGAATACACCGCACCTCCAATTTTAGGTTTTGCAGTCGTTACATTTGCTTCTGTAGCCATTTAATTTCTCCTTTTTTAAAAATAATTAATATCAAATACGGCTTGATATCGATATTGTTTCGTTTCAGTGTCCGTAAAGTTGTAATCGCTGTTTAAGTGGACACCACAGATTGAATCTAATTCAATCAACCCTTTTACAGCACTTTTCACTTTCACATTAAGCTCTGCAGCCTTCTGCATAGTTGGGCCATAACTTTGGAAAGCAAAGGTCGCACTACTAGAGTGATTATGCTCCTTCCCACCTGTCTTTTGAATAATGACAAAGCTATCGGGAGCTTCAGCTTCATGTTCAAAAAATGACGGTACATCTAAATGACCGTCAAGATATTTCTTGATAGTAATTTCAATCATCTAATGCACCGCCTTCAACAAAGTGTTATTTTTCAAATTATCTCTTTTCGCTTTTCGCGTAGCTGGATAAATCATAGCATTGGCCCTTGTCTTACCAACGTGGCTATCTTGTTCATAACCAGGGCCACATCTTTTTTTAATGACCGTTGCTTCTTTGTTCAAAATGTCCTGAACCTCTTTGGATTTCAAAAGAGCTCCTACACCCGCACCAATAAGCTTGACTTTTAAATCACTCATACGCTTCAACCATCACTTTCTTATTCCATTCCAGAGGCATCATGGCTTCAATGCCTTCTAAAGGAATGCCAATCGTGCGCCACTTGCGCCCAAAGAAACGAACCTCACGGTCTTTCCACTCGTTCTGATCGCCTTTGGGGATGCCTAGCGTATAAGAAGCCTTCTTTCCAGTCAAATTGAGCTGAGTAGTGACATCTTCTGTCGAAGCTGGAACAACCAGAACATTATCTACTTGAACTTCAGTATTCTCATAGATTGGATGCCCAAAGTCATCCTTTCCAGTCTTAGTTTTTCCAATCAAGGTTACAGTAATTCCTTTAATCCGTCCCATAGATATCAATCACCCCATATCTTTGCTTTTTGAGGCCCAGACGTTTCAATTCTGAATCCTTGATAAAGAGACCACCGCCGGGCACTAGATAAGAACCGCTGAAGGAATAGCCTAAAGCGGACTCAGCCACCTGAGTCATTGGTTCCTGATCAGTTGAGGTCATCAGGGTACGAGCTACCACATCGACTGTAACGGACTTGACTACAACGGCAAAAGATGGATCAGTAACCACTAACCCATCTAAATCTTTACCAACTTTTTTAGCTTCAACGCGAAGAGAATGAGAAACAACTTCCAACAGCGCCTCGGCTCGTTTTTCCTCATCGAATTTCAACGCTCGCCACAATTTTTTCAAATCTTCTACTGTTGCAAAGTTTTCCATCTAACTCACCCTTCGTTTGTGATTAGTAAATCCAACAAAGCGGATTTATTTGCCTTGCTATCATACTCAACACCCAATTCATCAAGTTTCGACTTGATTTCTGGAACAGTCAGACGATATTCGTCTTTAAATTCACTAATGGGAACCCAGTCGCCCAGCAATTCACAATCTGTTTCAATTGTCACCAAGGTGTCTTTGTTAATATATTCCATATTAAGCCTCCACACGAGCAAATGCCTGCTCGTCAAGAATTCCCCAACCTACATACACTTGTGTACGCAAGCAAACTTCGCGGTAGCGTTTCAAGTCACGACCAGCTCCGTCTGGATCACCGTACTTAATAATTTCAAGCGGAATTTCCTCTGCATATCCCCATTTGACGGCATTTTCAAAATCACCAACGATAACATGGTCTTTTTTAGCCGAACTTGCAACAGTAGTCAATGTTTTATTAACATCAGACTTCATTCCGTAAAATGACCCTGGATTTTGGCCAAAACGGTATTCAGGATATTGGACTACCCCGTTTACCTTGATATTTCCAAGTGCTGCTCCTGCAGCAGGAGACAATGCGATCCCATTTACTTCGCAATCATTTGCTGTGATGGTTGCAACAGCAGCATCAATGTTTTCATCAATTTTACTTGCTTCATAAGCAACTACATTTCCTGTAATTAAGCCATCAAATGAGTTTGTGGCTTTAAAAGAAGCATCTGTCATTGATTTTGGTTCAAGTCCATGGAATGAAGCAATATCAATTGCTTGTGCCACTTTTTTAGACAAACCATCAATAAATGATTTGAGGTAAGACAATTGTTTTTCTTCAGAACATTTTACAAACTCCTCAGATACCCGTGCTTGGTAAGTAATCAAAATAGGTTTGATTACCTTTGGTTTCATAGTTGCACTTCCAGCGTTCGAAGGATTGCCTTCACCTACGATTTCAGCATTTCCTTCAAGATTGAATACAAATGTTTCAGTTCCAGAAAACGGAATAGGTTCTTGAGTAGTAAGTTTTGCAAGGGTTGAATGTCCCTTTACCTTACTAAAAATATCTTGGACTGTTTCGACTGGGAAAAAATCCCCTGTTTGTAGTGTTGCCATAAATTATTCTCCTCTCATTTTGTGCAACATTCCTTTTAATGCTGCATCTTTATCATCGCCTAAATTAGGCTCATTTGTTTTTAGTGGCGGGATTGATTCCTTAGGTTTCATGTATCCAGCCAAGCGCTCTGCATCTGCTTTGAAGCTATCTTCATCAGTTCCCTGCAAACGGTCGGCAAGATCGTAAGGCAATCCGTACTGCAAAGCCACACGAGTTCGCAGACTAGCCGTCTCATAATTAGAGATTTGATTCTGCATCTCTTCAAGTTGCTTGTCAGCATCTGCCTTGCTTTGATTAGTAGCTTCAATTGTTGACTTCAAGCCAACATTTTCTGTTTCCAATTCTGTAACTCGAGATTTGAGCTGGTCATAGTCGCTATACTTCGCTTTCTCACGAGATAAACGCTCCTTAATAGCAGCATCAAATTCTTCTTGTGTAGTGATTGGTTTAAATTCTGACATTCTCATGTCTCTTTTCTCCTGCTTTCCCGGCAGTTCGGTAATTTTTGGGCATCAAAAAAAGCAGTCACAAGACCGCTTATTTTAATAACTAATTTTTTGCTTTTTCTTAGGCTTGGTCGTAGCACAAACCCAGTGCGCAAGCAAAGCACTATCCATCAAAGAAATATCCATATCGTCAAAGTGCGATCGATAACCAAAACCACCATTTGAGCCAATATTCCGCTTGTCGCAGTTAGTAGCTACTTTAGACAATGATGGTTGCCCAGCGTGACAGATGGTTTTTTGGTAAATCCCCTGCTCCCAAAGAGCATTGGCCACGATGATTTCCTTCACCGTTGGCAGAATCACATTCTTGATTCTGTAGTCCTTCAACTCTTCGTCCAGTATCTTTTGACCACTTGCACCATCAATGACAATCTGAGCCACATCAGCTTGACGCAAGAAAGCAACCATCCACTCATTCCCATTACGAACAGATTGACAATCAACTGTCTCGATAAAGAGACGTCCATCCTTGGTTCGTGCAGCAATACTTAATGCCACGTTCGTTCCATCTTGACCATACTTGATACCAACAGACAGCTTGCCAGACAATTCTGGTACATCATCCACCTTGAGCTCATTCCACTCCGTTTCGGGAATGGCAGATTTTTGGTTATAGGTTGGCCAAAATCCCAAACGTTGGATATTATGGTCCAGCTTATCCTCACCAAGCTCTGCCTCAATCTTCCGCTCATTTAAGTGGTAGCCCATGGATGGATTAGAATTATACCAAGCTTCCACATCGTCGATTTCCTTTTCGTCAGAAACCGACCACTCAGCCCATCCAGAATACTTCCCTTTGCCGAAAAGACAAGTCTCACGATACTTCGTAAAGACCGTACCACTTGAAACTGGTGTCGGAGGTGTCCCACACATGATTGTGATAGGATTCTCACTATCCGTCACCGTGTATTTCAAAGCAGATTCTTGCTCGGTCGTGTACTCCTGAGCCTCGTCAATGATCAGCATATCAAAACCTTCACCAAGACCACCATTTGATGTCCTAGTACGGAATTGGATAACACCACCTGTTGAATAAAGTTCAATACGCTCCTGCCCCTTCGCTCGAATCGAATTGAAATCCTCACCATCCACATATCCCATTTTTTCAAGGTATCGCTTGACCTTTTCAAAAGAGGAATGAGACGTAGAAATCCGGTGAGCCGTGTGAAGGATATTCAAACCCTTATGCAAGCCCCAAATTTCTAGAATATAAAGGATTTCAGATTTCCCATTACGACGAGGAATAGAGTAACCAAACTTCTGATGCACCCAAAGACCATTTTTATCAACAGCCATCAAAGGCAGCAATAGATTCTTCTGCCAAGCATAGCAAGAAAGCCCTGTCCGCTCGTAAAGTTCAATCGCTTCTTTAGCTTTTGAATTTTTCTTGACGTATTTTAAAATCACCGATTGAGTAGGATTCTGATTGCCAAGTTTCTTCTTCCTCGCCATTCTAATTTCCTTTCAATCGTCATCGCATGATAACCCTGTCGCTGGGAGATATCGGATCACCTCCTAAACTAAAGCACAATAAAAGCACCCTTTCGAGTGCTTCAAATTTCTTATTTTCGGTCCGAAAAGAAATCAGCCCAAAACGGATTCTCTTTATCAAAGATTTCAATCTCTTCTGAGCTCATATTATGAGGATAATCTTCAAAAAGGTTATAGAATTTTTGCTTGTCGAATGTGATTAGCATCAAGCCTCTAGCAAACCATGCTGTATCAACCCACCAAGTTTTATCGCCATCATTTTCTTTGTAGCAATATTCGGACCAATTCACTTCTTCATATTCATCTTTCATGACCCTCGGCCCCTTTCATCTGTTGAGAATCTGCTGTATTGATAAAACTCAATATCTTGTGAAATTCAGGATTGTCTTTCAAGGAATTCACATCAATAAGATAACTATTCGCATCGTATTTTCTCCCACCTACACTGTGAGACTTCTGAGCTTTAAATCTTTCTTTCAGAACAATGTTATTGAATGGTTTAAACCCATTTAACGTTCTTGATTGAAGTTCCAAATACTCAAAACGACCTTCGTTTTTCCTTATAATAGCTGCATGCCTACCTGTTGCTAAGTAGTATTCATTTCCACTTTCTACTCTCCCCAACAATTCTTTTACCGCAGTAAAATCATTAGTGTTTTTGACCACATGCGTTTGAACTCCAGGAAGATTTCCAATCATTTTAATTCTGCTATCTCTAGAAAAGAAGTCGCAGCTTTTACCACCTCTGAAGTCTAGAACAGTATATCCGGCTTTATTTCCTATGTAAGCAAATGCCGCTGATGAACATGATCCTCTAGTCCTATCTCCACCACCAACAGCTTCGATAATTTGTTCCTCAGTTAATTTTTTACGACTTTTTTTAATAGGATTTGAAAGAATTCCGTTTTGAAGTGCTAGCTTTCTCACTTCACTCATTTGCAAATCTTTGTTTATGTCTTTTCTTACTTCTATTTTAACATTTTCATCTTTTTTTCTCCAAATTTTATTCCAAATATCCTGAACTTTCCCGTTTTTAGGATCATAATCTACAATACAACGACAACGCTGATGCCTTCTATAAATGTCCTTTGGAACTCTTGGATATTTATAACTCCCCTGAACTTCTTGGCACCATTCGCAACAATGAAAATACGATTTTCGGACAATCTCAGGTTGCAATCCAGACTGATGATGAAACTCCGCATTTTTCTGTATACTATCATCAATAATGGACTGTGTGAAGTTCACAATAGGTTCACCAAGCAACCAACTGACATCCTCAAAATTCTCCTCAGACGAAAAGCGATTGACAATGCCAGCAATTCGATCCCGATTTAATTCAGGAACTTGAACTTTCAGACTGATTTTTGCTTCATCGTTCAAATTCTTCTGAACATCGCCAACATAACCACTCACAAGCTCGTGATTTCGTCCTAGCACGTCTGTCAGCAAGCGCTGAGCGATATTGTAATACATTTTTCCGTCTGGCAATTTATCGGCGCTCAGAGACGTTCCTAAAGCCTTAGAGAGAATTTCTCCAACTTCAATCGCAAACTCATTTGCAGTTTTGTAAGTGGCTTTTTTTGCTTTTAACGCAGCAAAAGCATTTCTGACAATCTCGCTCTTGCCAAAATCTCGTTCAAATCTATCCTGAACCTCTTGTAAGATACCAGGTAAAACATCATTCTCCATTTGAACCACCCTCGCTCACCACTGGCTTAGCTGACATATCTCCAGCGATACCAGTAAGGTCTCGAATTGTCTCCGCATTAATGTAACCAGGCAATGCCTGATTCAATTTCACAACACCGTCACCAATCATAGTCATTGTATTCGCATCCGCTTCAAACAAAGGCTCCCATTTGACTGTGGTTCTTACAAATTGGCTTCTAGCATAACGAAACTCATCACGCAAACACGCTGCAACATAAGCGACATTTAACAATCCAGCACCTAGCGAGCGCTGAGCCTTTCGACCTGCTAGCCTAAGATTCTCATGACTAGCCTTGATTGCTTCTACTGATGACGGATTATCTGATACAAAGCCAAGGTCATCCAAGGTCAAGCCCATTTCCCCAGCAAATCCAGCAGCAGCCGTTCTTAGCTGTTCTGTAAAAGGTGACATGCTAGCAGTGGTAAATTGACCAACGCTCGGTTTCTCGCCTTTATCACTAGAAGAAATCGTCAACAAGCTTGATACAGTAGCTTTCCATTTCTCCATAGGCTCTGCATCAGGATCAAGTCCAAGAATGTATTTCTGTGGCCATGAGTAGAACTCAGCAGTGATATCCGCCCGTTCCAAAGTACGCTTAGCATATTTCTGATAATACATACCTGCCCTAGTGATTCTCGACCGACCAAACGGACGGACCGCATCAGGACGATGAATGACCGGAACCAGCAAAGGAATACCCGTTTCATTCGTAACCGAGTAAGGCTCCCCATCTTTCGGAATGAAGTGAGTAGCATTTGGCTCAAAGTAGGCTTCAAGTGTTGGACGATTGTAATCATCACGAGCCAACACCGCATAACCTTCCACAAGCAAGCCAGTTATAGGGTCAATGACACCTGTTGCATTGCTTGATTCAATGACTTGTAACCTCACCTCATCATCTTCACCCTTCGAAATGTAGACGAAGCTACATGAACCAATCAACGCAGCTAAAATAGCACTATCAAAAAAAATGTCAGGATTGTTCCGATTAAAGATTTCTGTAACATTAAAATCATCGTTAGCAAATGCCCTGAAAATCAAACGATCTGCAAGACTATCAACGCCCTTTGCGGCCCAACCAAGGACAGCTTGATACTTTGCCCTGATGTGTGCAGGAATTGTGATTCCTGTAGGTGCTTCATAGTGCTGCATTGCATAATGCTTGTATCTCAGATTGACTCTACTCTGATAGAAATTCAACTTTCTCCTAAGATAATCAATACCTCTCAATTCCAAACCGCTCTCCTTTCATTTTGATGATTTGGCGCGAGAAAAAATGTACAGTGACGGCGTGAAGCTCTTGAGCGCCTAGAGGGAGGGGGATACCCCCCTATCATCAGCTAGGACTTACTTTCACACATATCTGTTATTTTTTCGAGTTTTAAATATTTTTTATTTTTCTTTTTTTAGAAAATATTTTTAATTCTTTCATTAAGACTTCAAGCTCTATACCTAGTCCAGTCCCTAGACTGTGGCAAGTTCCTGTTACCTACAACAGTAGCATTGGCCGATCTGTCATCAGCGTAAAGCTTGTCAGACTTCTGTCTGTTGCACTGCCAATGGGCAAGTTGTAAGTTACGAATGTCTGACGGATGACCGTTGCGATTGATTGGAATAATATGGTCAATGACCGGAGATAGAGGGTGTGGGTACTTCAATGATTTATCGACGGGGAGTCCACAAATCCCACAAGTATTTTTTGTTTTGAGAATAATATTTTTATTCTTTTCAAAAGCAACTCGGTGAGGACCACTCCTATCCGGTCTTTCCTTTGGGGTATTCATTCAGGGATGGTCCTTTCTTTTTAGTAGTGGGAGCTAAATTTTTATAATGTAAGGGGGGTGTTTTTTCAGTCTCTGACACCCTTGTATATTTAACATATCTTATATTCTGTTAAATAAAATCAACATCATAAAACCTCAAGCATATCAAGTGCTCACATCTGTTTTATTAAAAACTAATTTACATTTTTTCAATGTGTTAAATAAATAGGTTTTTAATAGCTAAAATTCATCATTGAATCATCCAATTCATCCTGCTTAATACCGATATAATCAAGTGTGATGTCAGGTGATGAATGATTAAATAATTCCATCAAGATTGCTACGTTTTGGTTTCGTCTGTAATGATGATAGCCAAATGACTTCCTCATGGAGTGAGTTCCAATATTCTTTAAGCCAACATGTTCAGCTGCCTGCTTTAAAATTTGGTAAGCTGCAACTCTTCCAATGTGCGCGATACGTACACCATCGGTCCTGACCTTTTTTTTGCTTGGAAACAGATAGTCATAATCTTGTAGATCATTTGTTTTGATGTAGTGATTTAAGGCTTTTCTTAATTCTGGATTGATAGCAAATCGCTTGACTTTTCCTGTCTTTTTCTCAGTGACTTCGATTCTATCACTCGTAACATGTTTTACCTGGAGAGGTATGATATCACTGATGCGCATTCCAGAATATAGACCGCACATAATTAGAACATAGTTTCGCTCACTCTTTGATTTTAAAAAGTCTTTCATCCGTTCAATGTCATCAAGTTCACGAATAGGTTCTACTTTTTTCACGATATCACCTCCAAACTCAGAGAAAAAGACAGGGTGTGCCTGCCTTTACAATTATTTCATAATATAATTTTAGCACATAAAATCATATATCCACTCCGAACTTACTCCGAATTTACTCCAAAAAAACTCCGAATTTACTCCAAAATCTCAACCTGTTCACCATTGCGGTATAACTCTGCCAATGCCATCAAAGCTTTCTCCAAAATATCATAGTATGAACTTTCTGAAATTGCTAAATCCCGAGAAATTACTTCATCTTTCTTGCAATCCCACTGAAGATACTTTTCAAAAAGTATCCTACGATATAGAGGATCGTGTAAGTTACTAACTGCTTGTTCAATTGCATCAAGCTCAATCTCTGCATCGACTTTTCGTATAGCCAATTTTTCAACTTGACTATCTCTCCCGCTTGATGGATTTCGTGGCATGAATGAATATGTAGTAGTCACTCTCTGCCCATCAGTGTCATTTGCCACACGACGCCATCTAGGGTAGCCTTTTAAAATTCTCTTGGCATTTTCTTTTGTTTTGTCTTCGTTTATATCAGGAAAGAAGGGCATCGCTCACCTCGTTTCTATCTCAAGTAATTCTTCCGTCAAAATCTTCGTGATTTCTTAAAATAAACTGGTTTGAAAGGTTGAGAGCATTTGTTCCTGCGCCTTCTTGTAAAAATCCTTTTTTATTTCAAAACCATAGGCTGACCGTCCCATTTCGATTGCAGCCCTCAAAGTTGAGCCGCTTCCAGCTACTGGATCAATAACAACATCATCTGGATCAGTAAAAATTTCAATCAATCGTTTTAAAATTGGTATAGGTTTCTGCGTTGGATGAATTGCGGGATAGTTACTATCCTTCTCCCAAGGAGCATGATTCAATACCATTGCCCCACCATTGTTGAATTTTGGTAACTTGTCACGATATAAAACCGTCGCTTCTTCAACAGCACCAACAATCTTCATGTTTACTTTTAAAACTTGTGGACTTGATTTCTTCGTAAAATAAAGCGGATAAGCGTTATTAAAACCGTGTTTTTTACCACATTCAATAACCATTTCTCGCTGTTGCCAGGCATGAAAGACAATCATGGCAGGCGCTTTTCCCTTTTCTTTGGGTTCTTTCTTCAATAACCGACTGCAAAAATCGAAGAAATTATTGATTTTGAAATCATTATCCGTATCAAAGAATGACTTTCCTGCCAGCTTGCTCTCGCCGTTTTTATTATCTCCATCCTTGTACCAACGTGGATCCGAAGCATACGCATTATCACCTAGATTATAAGGAATATCAGCTATAATTAACTGCGCCCTTGGAATCTGATACCTTTTAGCATTTTCAAAATGATCGTTGTATAACTCGTATTTCATTTCAAATCCTCACCTCATCCCCAACTTTCACATTATCATACACTTCTTTCGTGACTACGAAAATGCCGTAATCACGAATCGTAAGCGTGTATAGCTTCCCGTGTCGTCCTTTCTCAACGACCTTACCAAATATCTCAGCGCCTTGATTATCAGCTTTATAGACGATAATTGGGCGCTTTGCTTCCAAATCTCGAATCCTGTCCATCTGCCAGATATTCAATCCAGCAGACAATAAAATCCAGATTGTGATGAATCGTTTCAATCTATGACCTCCTTTTCTCTCATAAATTTTGGCATGTTGCCGTGAAATTCCTCGTATAACAAATACTTCCTGCAACATTCATCGTAATCATAATTTTTGTTAACTTTAAGTTTTCTTTTGAGCGTTTTCTTATATTTTTTCGGACAGTGGATAACAAATTCTTTAGTATTCTCAGAATAGTAGGCTATAAAATATCGATAAGAATATTTGTAGTGTTTTCTTTTTTGTCTAAGATTCATCACTGCACCTCATTTCTCAATTCAAAATCAATTCCATATAAGAGCAAATCATTTTGAAAGTCAACGAATGCCTCAATGATCTCAGCTTCTTGAAAGTCGTATTCCTCGACCGCACCCAAGAAATCATCAATATCATTTCTTTGCACACTTCCGTGCTCTGTCTTTGTGTGTTCCATGGCTTGTTCATAGCCATCAACATCAATTGTGTATCTGATTCTGCCACTTGAATAATCATATTTGTAATTTTTGATAATCATCCTTCACACCTCCCTAAAATGGCAATCCATCATCTGGAATATCCATCGGATCATTGGCTCCGAAACTTGGTGGCATCTGATTTTCCATGCTCGAATGGTCCGCAGTCTTATCTCGCTTTTCCAAAAACTGAAAGCTTTCAGCTACAACTTCCGTCACATAGACACGCTGACCGTGCTGATTTTCATAACTACGAGTCTGGATGCGACCTGTGATTCCCACAAGAGCGCCTTTTCTGACCCAATTTGCAAAATTTTCAGCTTGCTTACGCCACATGATGCAATTGATGAAGTCAGCCTCTCGTTCTCCATTCGCGCCTTTAAAATTCCGATTTACTGCAAGGTTGAAAGTCGCAACCGCCACATTCGATGGCGTATATTGTAATTCTGGATCACGAGTCAAGTGCCCAATCAACACAACATTATTGATCATTTTTTATTCTCCTTTAAAAATTCTTTATATATCTTCTCAAAAATCTCGATCACAAGTTTTTGAGGAATGTTCGAACGCTCATTATATGATTTTGAGAAATTCTTCCACTCTATGTCCTGCTCGATAATTTTATTTTTAAGATTAAGTTCAATATTGCTTCCAAAAATCGTCCGTTTTTGTAAAGGATAATCATAATTATTGTATCTAGCTAGATTTTTGTATGGAATTCTGAATCCAATAATATCCTCAATGTAAGGCCACAGTCTGTCAGCAGCTGGATTCTCAATAACCCAAAATTGTGGTCTGTATCTTTTTATGATTTCTATTGTGTTGAAAGCTGTTAGCTCACCATTGACCCTTTTTAAAAATTGCCTATCATATTGATAATTTATATAGGCCAATTCGTAATCCTGTTTTGAACGGATTGTGAATGGTGAAGGTCTTACTTGAGGAGCAAACAAGCTATCAGAAACATCATTGCGTTTCCAACACGCATTTCCATTTTCCATGGCAGAAGCATTTGACCAGCTTTCACATGGCGGACTAGCAATAATCAAATCAGGTTTTGGCAATTTGTCTAGCTCATCAAAAAGCGTATTGTCTCCGAAAAATCGCCCATAGTCAGCAAGGTTCAAATTTATAAAATGATCGTTCTTGTTTTCAATATCTATTCCAATCGGATAGATGCCAATGTTCGCCCCCCCTGAACGGCTCAAATATTTCGCACCTTTAAGATACGAACCATTCCCGCTATCAAAAAGCGCCCAAACTACCATTTGTTTAATAATCAATACCTCCTATCCTTCATCCCAGATGGGTAAACAAAGCACCTGCCTGTCGCTCCCTCAAAGATACGACTTGATAAAGCACCATTCCCAAAATCGTCCGAATAAAGTTCCTTAATCTCTTCACTAGACAGATTTGTGTTGATAATCGTATTGGTCCGATTATCCAGAATCTTGAACAATATCTGATGCGCCCACTCGTTCCGCTTCGTATCAGCCTTGCGACTCTCTTTCCCGAGGTCATCCAAGAAGAGAAAGTTAACCTCAGACAGTAGCTTGACCATCTTCGCTTCTGAAAAACCATTTTCAAACTCAAAGCTATCTCGAATCTTATCGAACAAGGTCACCACTGACACGAAGAGTACACTTTTCGGTTCATCATATGCCTTAAACTGCTCATTTAGAAACCGAGCAAATCCATAGGTCAGATGGCTCTTCCCAACTCCAGACGGACCAGTGATGATAGCATTCCCAGTCTCACCTTTGGCATAGCAACGTTCCAACCGCTTCACAAAATTCATAGCATTTTCGTCGATGTCAACTCGAATTTCATAATCGTGTAGTGACTTGCTTGCCAGCTTGCTTGAAACAATACTATCTCGAGCAAAGACCTCATAAGTATCCGATAGCTTACTCTTGACCTCAGATTCCACATTCAGTTGCTTTTCAAATCGTCGGATGTTCTCTTTCTCGCACTCAGGACATTGACTGATTTCTTCAGCCTTGCCCTGGACAGGAATTTTAACAGACCAAAGATGGCATCCATGGATTTCACAGACATCATCAAGAACCGTTCTAGTTTTGAATTGTTTAAACTGCTTCATCTAAAAACCTAGCCTTTCGTCAACCGTACTAGTCAAGATTGTAGAGCGTTTTGGCATAGTCTGATTCAGATAATTGTCCATCTTATTTCCGAAAAGCGTTTGTGGTTGCAGATACTGTTCATAGTCTGTACCCGTCCACTTAGCTGTCATCACATTTACCACACGCTTAAAGTCCTCTAACTGATACCCTTCATTCAAACGAGCCTGAATGTATTTCTGATGACCTCTAGTTGTAGATTTGTAATTTTTTCCAGTTTTCTCATTCAGATAGTCCAAAATTTCTTTATAAATCGACAACTTATTATTATCTATATCAGTCTTTATAGTATCAGTCTTTATTGTTTGTACTTTTTGCGTAACCAGAGAGGTATTTTTTACGTTTCTGGGCGGTAAATTTTGCGGTTCAGAAATATCAGACTTGAAAACTCTAGGTCCGAGGATATAGAGCCGATTAGGCTTAGTTAACCCCTGCCGTACCTCACGCAGTAAACCTGCTTCCACAAGCTCTTTTTTTGTCTTGGTTACAGTCTTCTCTGAACACCCCAACCCTTTACAAAATTCAACTGTTGTAAAATACATAAATGCTTTACCATCGCGATCATGCCATTGGGATTCTAGTGACAAGTCTAAACGATTATAAAGCAAAGCATACATGATTTTAGCATTGTTAGACAGTTCTTTGTAAGGCTCCTTAAATAACCATTTTGGCAGTTGAAAGTACTGATACTTCTCAACTTCGTTTTTAAAATAAGTTTCAGCCATCTACTCCTCCACACTTGAAAATTTTGTGTATTCTTTGTGAAAATACAACTTCACTGTACCGAGACTACCGTGTCGGTTCTTTTCCAGGATCAGATCCGTAACATTATTCGCTTCTTGACTATCTGCCTGCTCTTTCTGGTAATATGCTTCACGATACAAGAAAGCTACAATATCAGCATCTTGCTCAATAGAGCCAGACTCTCGCAAATCTGACAGCATCGGGCGTTTGTCCTGTCTCTGCTCCACCGCCCGGCTTAACTGTGACAGGGCAATGACAGGTACTTTCAAATCCTTAGCAAGTATCTTCAATTCCCTAGAAATCTCAGAAACTACCTGCTGACGATTCTCACCTTTTGATCCAGTAATCAGTTTCAAGTAGTCAATGATAATGACTCCAAGACCTCCCATTTCTTGGGCAAGTTTTCGAGCCTTTGAACGTATCTCAGAGATACGAATACCAGCTGTATCATCAACAAAAATAGGCGCATCATAGAGATTTCCTTGTGCATGGACTAGTCTACTCCATTCTTCCACACTCAGATTTCCAGTTTTTAGATGATACCCTTCTACCATGCCCTCAGCTGCTAACATCCGTTCAATCAAGCTTTCCGCCCCCATCTCAAGTGAGAAAATAGCAACAGGCTTCTTCTCTTTTACAGCGACATACTGAGCGATATTCAGAGCTAGCGCCGTCTTCCCCATTGCAGGACGGGCAGCAAGGATAATGAGATTATCCTCATGAAGACCAGTCGTTATCTTGTCCAGTCCAACGAATCCAGTAGATAGACCTGTCACAACTCCATCTGTCTGAGAGCGAGTCTCGACCATCTGCATGTGCGTATCAAGGATATCAGCCACATTACGAAATCCAGTTCCTGTATTTTGATTGCTGATGTCAAGCATAGACTTTTCAGTCTTTGCAATGATGTCATCGATGGTCACATCACCCTGATAAGCATTTGAAAGGGAGTCAGATAGGTTCGCTATCATCTTTCTGAGCGTGGCCTTCTCTTTCACAAGCTTTGCGTAGTGTTCAACATTCTTCGATGTCGGAGTGGAGTTCACCAACTCGACAACATAGTTGATTCCCCCAATAGTTGAAATCTCACCTTGATCAGTAAGGGCAGAGACCATAGTCGTCGCATCGATTGGCTCACCTTTTTCAAGCAGAGACAACATGCTTTTAAACACGATCTTATTTGCAGGCTTGTAAAAATCATCAGGAGTCAATTCATCCGCTAGAGTGATAAGTGATTCGGGGGAGATGAAGACAGCCCCAAGAACCGACTGCTCAGCTACTAGATCATGAGGTAGTATTCTAAAATCGTCACTCATGCGCTATCCTCCCAGTATTTTTCTAGATCAACATTCATCACCGAAGCAAGGTTCTTTTGCTCCGTCAAAATTTGACGACGATAAGGCGCGAGGCCAGCTTGTCGTTCTTCCTCATTTTTTGGAAGATAATATCCGCTCGGTTGTGTCTTCTTCGCTACAATCGGATGATTGAAGTTCACTCGCAAGCTTTCAACAATCATTTCAAGGCTTCTTTTAGATAATGAAAACTCATTTCGAATAGTGAATGAACGCACAGGTTTTTCAAACGAGCCATGATTGACAATATAATTCAATACATTTGTTTCTAGCTGATCCATATCTCTGCTAACTGCCATATTTTACCCTCTCAAATTTCTAGGCGCAGGCAAACCAATCAATTCAGGCTTCAAGCCCTCTGGTTTTTCGTTGTCGAATGTAAAGCCTGAAAATGGTCTACGGATGTTCTCACGAATTGCTCTGCATTCGGCTTCACGACCTTTTGCAAAAGCTTCTTGACTTGCTCGGATGATATCTGCATCATGATGCTGTTGCATTTTCTTTTCTTCAGCTTTCTTCAAATCGATATTGTGAACGTGGATTCCTGCTCCGAGAAATCCGATAAACAATGCGGCAACTCCTAATAATTGGCTAGTCAATGATGGTTCAATCATTTTATTTCTCCTTTAAAATTTCAACTGTTTTCTTCAAATCTGCGATTTCTTGATTCGCTTTTTGAAGTTTTTCTTGCGTCTCAATCAGTGATTGATTGAGATCCAGAGCGACCTCTTTCCAGTCAAGGTTAGTTTCTTCGACCTCTTCCGAAAAGTAATTTTTAATTTTTGTTAGTAGGTTCATGTTTAAACTCCCAATTGTTTTTCTCGCTTGATATTTTCTAGCATTTCTGCCAAAGTTTCTTTTTTGGTACGATAGCGATTCCGACTTTTCCATTTTACAAACAATCGAAATCCTTCGTAATTGACAAAGACAATTTTATGTGTCGGATTATCAATGAACTGCTTAAAATCAGGGTGCTCTCGCATCTCAGTAGCCCATACTTTTGCAGTAGCAAGGGTCAGTCCATCCCACATCTGACAAAGGTGTTTGTAATCACCGTGAGTGGCTTTTTCATTCACGCCTACTGGTTTGTAAGTAATTTCCGCTTTTGGCATGGCTTTTCCTCTCTTTCTGTGGTATAATCTAGTTAGTAATTTTTGTTGAGCGCCTGATTGCCGTCAGGTGCTTTTTTGCTATCTAAATTCATCCAAACTGACTTCCAGTGCGTCAGCAATTTTGCACATATTCGTCCACGACATTTCCTTTAATCTTCCAGCCTTTAAGTTTGAAAAATTAGATGGATGGACATTTGATTCTTTGGCTAATCTGTACATTGACCAACCTTTTGACTTTAATTGTTGTTCAATCTTGCCCCACATCAAAAACACCATATGTTGTGTTTTCAAAACACATAACATCCTTTCTTTTACTATATGTTGACAACTAAAAATATTTGAATTATAATATATCTTGACTAAGATCTCTCTACGTTTTAGTCAAAATTTCAATAGAAAGGAGATACAATCATGGGTAAAAACCAACATGTTGTTCCTGCCAAGAATGGCGGTTGGAACGTAAAAGGGGCTGGCAATTCAAGAGCAACAGTTCACACTACTACAAAGAATGAAGCTACAAATATTGCTAGACAGATTTCACGAAATCAAGGTTCCGAACTTATCATTCATGGCAAAGATGGGAGAATCCAAAGCCGAGATAGCCACGGTAAGGATCCATTCCCTCCTAAAGGCTAGTCATATTTCGGCCTTAGTCTTACGGTATATCCTGCAGCAGGAGTTACATCATCCAATGTGACTTCTGCTATTTTTTTCTTTCCGTCACTAGTTTCAACGATTAGTCGTGTATAGAAACGACTATCTAAAACATTCACCCGATTTGGTTTAAAATTATAAGGGTATCGTTTTGGTCTCATTTGTTTCCTTTCTATCCTATTAAACATTCCTGATCAAGGAACTTGTTGATAAAGTACTGCTGGCCTTTACCAGTGACCTTAGTTGTTGTATTGACAGTTGTATGACCGTCGGCATGATTGATGTTTGTCTTTTTTAATTCAAACAGACCTAACTGCATGCTTTTTTGTGTTGGTTGGTTCCAAGACTCTCCACGACGACTAATTAGGTAGCCGTTAGAGCGTAGCCATTGAAAAAGTTTGTTTTGACCAATGTCAATCCCATTCTGTTTCAAAATTTTAGCTAGTTCACCAATCAGACAAGATGACCTACTAGCGCTCACTGCGTCGGCAAATAGCACCTTAGGACGGTCAGCTTCAATCTGCGTCTCCAGTTTATGAATCTTCTTATCAGCCATCAGCAATGCTCTTGCCATGATTTTATCAGGGCTATTAAGGTCTTTCTCTACTTGGATAAAGTATTGTCGGACTTCTTTTCCTTTGTCGGTTTTCGACATCATTGCTAAGTGTTTTGCAGTGTCCAATGATAAAGCATAGTCTTGCAATTCCTTTGTTCCACCATATTGATTTAGCTGTGTAGTTGTAACTACGGAGCAAAAATCATAATTTTCTTCAAACCCTTTAAAATTTTGTTCCACCCATTGGCTAAATCTCGTCTTGACTTCAAGGGTCTTGTGTAATTGTCTTGCTGATACAATCGGTTCTTGATTGTCATTCACAGTCACTTTAATAACTTCGTTCATGTTATTCCTCCTATTCCTCAAATCTTTCCGTTGAGTATCTGATTTTGTCAGGTGCTTTTTTGTTTTATAATTCTGGAAATTCCTGTTTTAATTTTGTTAGACGGACGTTGTACCTATCCAAAAAGAAATTTTTAAATTCGTTATATGTTTCCAAAGCGTTTTGAAACTCATCATCTGTCAAATCTTTTATTACTGTTGCACCATGTAGAGATAAAACAAGAGATTTCAATTGTTCATGGATAAGGGAGGAATAAAGATTTTGTTTCGAATGATAGTAAATTCCTCTTTTATTCATCAACCTGTTTGTTAAAAATATTTTAGAGTCACTACCAATATTACTATCACAACGGCTCCCTGTTATGATTGGATAGATTGCACTACCTATTTCTCTCTTATAAGGATTTTGAAGTAAATCAAGAACTTTAGGATGATTGTTATTTACGATACGAATATCTTCATCAGTGATAGCGACTTGACCAAAATTTTTTCTAACCTTAACAATTTTATTGGCGACTGCCTCAGCAATCATTTCTTGTAATTCACGTTTACTTATTGTGATTAATTCTTCCATCTTCCCCTCCTATTCAATCCCGTAATCTTCAATAACCTGAAGAATGAAGCTGTTCGCTCGTGGACCTTTTGTCGTCCCACTTAGAATGTTTGTTACTTCCTGTCGTTTAAAGCCGTAAGCAACCGCTAGAGTTGTTTTTTTAATGCTCTTGTCTTTCAAAAAAGCATTAACTTTCTCACGACCGTTTGCGATATCTGGCATATATTTCTCCTTTCTATTTCTTCTCTCCTTTTTGCTATAATATAATTAGAAAGGAGGTGAGTACATGGACACAAATCAAATTTTGATAACTTTTTTAACTTCATGCGTTCCTGCGTTTCTTGTTTATATCGCAAATAAACATCAAACCGATTCCAAAATAAAAGAATTAAAGGCACAATCTGAAAGTGAATTACAAAGACTTGAAAAAGAGCATGAATTAAAACTGGATGCCTTAAAACAAAGCCAGCAAGTAGATATCACTTCAAAATTTTTCACAGGTGAACTTGATATCAATAAACTTACTCAAGCAGTTAACGGAATCACAGAACTTCAAAAACTCATAGATAAGTTACCAAAATAATTTGATGAAAGCGGAGTACTTACTCTGCTTTTTTTAAAATTTTCAAAATCATTGAAAGACCACTAACTAGTCCAGCTAGATAGCCTCGTCCATAATCAGTAGTTAAGAATTCCAATAATTCGATTATTTCTTCTTCCTTCACTTCCCATCCTCCCCTCTTTATTTTTTGTAAATAAGAAACAACTAAATTTTTAACTATTTTTTTATCTTTTCGCTTGACTTTTTTTAGATGTTTGTCTAAAATGAAAGCATAATAAAAACAATGATAAATCTATAAAACCGTTCGCCAAAACATTTTTATAATTTATTTCTTAGTTGTTTTTTTAGTTGTTTCTTAATTACAAATACTATTTTAGTCTTTCGTCTAAATTTTGTCAAGCGTTTTAGCCGAAAAAATAAAATATTTTTTTGTAATGCTTCAGAAAGGTTGATAAATCAATGTTTGAGACATTCGAAAAAATTAAAAGTTTAGCTAAAAAACAAGGAATTTCTCTAAATACTTTGGAAGAAAGAGTCGGTTTAGGGAAAAATTACATTTATAGTCTTAAGAATAAAAAGACTCCTTCGGCTGAACATATCGCAAAAATCGCCGACTACTTCAATGTATCCACCGACTACCTTCTCGGTCGCACGGATAATCCGTCTATTGCAAAGGATACCGTCACTACTCCAGACGGCCGTGTGGTCGACTTGTCAAATCTTCGTGAACGTGTCGTCCTGTTCGATGGTAAGCCGTTATCAGACGACGATGTAGATAAAATCGCTCAAATCATTAAACTCTCTTTGGGGGTATCGGATATTGAAAGCAAATGAACTACTAGATGAATATCAGGTCACACTCTATCTCTTCCAAGAAACCATGTGGGAGCGTAGAGGCTTCTATTTCCCCGATGAGCGCATTATTTACGTTAACGGAGATTTACCCCTAGAGGAGCGAGAAAAGGTTATCTTGCACGAATTAGGGCATATAAACCACAATCCAGCGCACTACAAGCGACTGCTTTATAAATACGAAAACGAAGCAGACCGCTTCATGATTCGCCATCTCATCTCTGAAGAACTCGCACACTACGAAGTATCAGACTTCAATTGGCTTCAGTTCGCCAAAAAGCACAAGATTTCGACAACCTGGGGAGAGGATATGATCCAGGAAGAGTTTAAGAATATTGTGGGGGTGTGAAGATGGCAGAATATGAAATTTTTTTACCCCAAACTCTGAATAACGACTATTCCATTCTACTTGAACTCTATCAACAAATAGAGGATATTCTTCCAGTTCTAGAAGAAAAAGATAGTGTTATTTTTAACTTTGGAAATATCCGTTGGATAAATGCTGAAATGACTGTTTTTTTAGGGATGATATTTAGCGAAGTTAATGCTAGAGGAGCAACTGTATATGCTTTATTAGATAATCTTTCCCTAAAATCAAAGGAAATCCTTTTAAAAAATGGATTTTTAAAACATTTTGGTCTTGAATATGAGTTAGATGATACCTATAACACCACCATTCCATTTTTTAGAAGAAGTATAGAAAATATCGAAGAAATTGACGAATATATAGATGATGAGTTGTTAAGACAGATTCGGACTAAAACCTCTGAGGATTTTTTAGGCGAGATAAAAGAAGCCTTGTTAGAAATCATCCATAACGTTCGAGATCATTCTCATTCAGATGTACTCTATATGTGCGGCCAACACTACCCTCGTAAACCTAGTGACAGTAAAAATGGAACCATATCTTTTGCTATATCTGACAATGGTATTGGCATGATAGAAAACATAAAAAACAAAGGACATTCTTTCTCTGACTCAGTGGATTACTTTGAGTGGGCCTTTGATAAAGGTACATCTACAAAAGAAAATTTTGACAGCGGGGTCGGATTATACTTACTAAAGAAAAAACTTAACGGAAAAGGCGAGATTAAAATAGTATCAAATAACGGATATTATCACATCGATAAAACTGGTTATATCACCTATTCGGAGTTCCCATTTAACATCTCTGGAACACTTGCTATCATCACTATTTTTCTTGATGATTGTCAAACCCCCTCTCTTTCTGATACAATAGATTTATCAGGACTACTAGAAGATTGGTTTACATAAAGGAGCAAACATGATAACACTAAATATCGCTGAGATTATCAACAATAAATCAGCTATCCTATCTGACACTGGAGAAATTGTTTTCCAAAAAATTAAAGAATACGTTGAAAAAGATGAACCGGTAACACTAGATTTCACAGGGATTGAAACACTGACCACAGCTTTTCTAAATCTCGCAATTGGCCAGCTTTATGACTTAAAACCAACAGACCAACTAACAAAGTTAGTGAAGATAAAAAAATCATCAGTCAGTAATTCTCATTTACAAAAGATTGGTCTCGTTCTAACTAACAGCAAAGAAAAAAGGCAAGAATTAGCCGATTTGCAAGATGAGGTAATGCAGGATGGCTATTAGTAAAGATCTAAACACTTACGCCATAAGTCCAGGAGAAAGCTTTATTGTTGATACAAATGTCTGGATATATCTTTTCTCCCCGTTTTCAACCAATGACTTCGGGTACCAAAATTTTTTATCAGAAGTTCAAAATAAAAAATGCAAGTTATTTATTAACTCGCAAATCATTTCAGAGTACATCAATGTTATTTGTAAAACGGCTTATAAAGAGTATGTAAGAGCTAATGGATTGAATAAAAATAGATTTAAGTTCAAACGTGATTATCAACAAACTACAGACTATTTAGACAATTATCAAATAGCTTGCGACAGCGTAAAAAATGACCTTTTAAAGTATTGTAAGATTTTACCAATTAAACTTTGGCATGTTCGCAAAAGTTTGAATGATTATGATCAAATGAAAGATTACAACGACCTTCTCTATACTAAGATGACAAAAGGGAAAATTAAAATCGTCAGTCACGACAAAGATTTTGGTAATCATCCTGAAGATATTATCTGGTTACACTATTAAAAAATCCCCACGCTCTCAAACTTTGGCGAGTCTGAGCGTGAGGATTAGCGTTATAAGAAACAACCATTCAAAAGGTCGTTTTCTTATACCTATTTTATCAAAAAAGCGAGGTGAAAGCAATGTGGATGGAAGAACTTCCGAACGGAAAATACAAATTTTTTGAGCGATACAAAGATCCATATACTGAGAAATGGAAACGAGTGTCAGTAACCCTTGACTCAGGTTCGAGCAGGGCTAAGAAAGAAGCTCAGAAACAACTGGATGAAAAGATAGAATCCTTACTACAAAAATTGACTACTGCTTCTGCTCTCTTTCATACAGTCTTCGAAGAATGGTGGGAATTCCACCGGAAGCAAATTAAATTGAGTACGTATAAGACTATGTTAGCTACCTACAACCGAATTTCCGATAAAGTTGAACTAGGTACTAAATTGGAAAATATGGATGTACGACTGATTCAAAGATTGATTGATACGGAAGATTGGACATATACTCAAAAATATCGTGTTAAATCAATTCTAAACGTCTTCTTTGACTATGCTATCGACCAAGGTTTTATCGAAAACAATCCTGCTAGGAAAGCGAAATTGCCTAGAAAAAAACAAAGCTTAGAGCAGATGAAAAACGCAAAAGATAAATATCTAGAACCAAAAGAATACAAGGCTATTCTAAAAGAACTCTATCGAAAAGATATTACTCTACGATATGCCTTGGCATGTGAGTTCATGATCCTGAACGGTTGTCGTGTCGGTGAGTTGGCTGGTCTTACGCTTGACAAATATCATAAAGACAGTAAGACCTTAGATATTCATACTACATTTAATCGATACATTCCAGACGATGATGGAACTAAGACTTTCGCCAGCTTCAGGACGACACACCTCACAAAAAGAGAGATTGAAATACTTGATAGAATGATTGAACTAAATCGTCTAAGCGAAACAACCGATAAGAATTGGCATAAAAGCGACCGCATCTTTGTCACAAATACGGGAAAACCAGTTCATAGTTCCATTCTAAGTAAGTCTCTCCAGAGAGCAAATGAACGCTTAAAGAAACCAATTCCTAAACATCTATCACCTCATATTTTCAGACATACTACCATCAGCATTTTAGCAGAAAATAAAATTCCTCTAAAAACAATCATGGATAGAGTTGGTCATTCTGATTCTGAGGTCACTACTTCCATCTACACCCATGTCACAAAGAACATGAAAGATGAAGCGATCAATGTACTGGACAAAGTGATGAAAAATATTTTTTAGAAAAGTTATGCCCCTTTTATGCCCCTCGAACACAAAAATAGCCCTTCGGATAAAATCCGAGGGGCTAGAAACGTTGTTAAATCAACGATTATTTTTTCAAGTTGTAGAATGATTTCAATCCACGGTATTCAGCTACTTCACCAAGTTGGTCTTCGATACGAAGCAATTGGTTGTATTTAGCGATACGGTCTGTACGTGAAAGTGAACCAGTCTTGATTTGTCCTGCGTTTGTTGCAACTGCGATGTCAGCGATTGTTGAATCTTCAGTTTCACCTGAACGGTGTGATACAACCGCAGTGTAACCAGCTTCTTTCGCCATTTCGATAGCGTCGAATGTTTCAGTAAGAGTACCGATTTGGTTAACTTTGATAAGGATTGAGTTAGCAGCACCTTCTGCAATACCTTTTTCAAGGTAAGAAGTGTTTGTTACGAAGAAGTCGTCACCAACCAATTGAACTTTACCACCAAGACGTTCAGTAAGAGCTTTCCAACCGTCCCAGTCGTTTTCGTCCATACCATCTTCGATAGTGATGATTGGGTATTTGTTTACCAATTCTTCAAGGTAGTCGATTTGTTCTGCAGCAGTACGTACAGCAGCACCTTCACCTTCGAATTTAGTGTAGTCGTAAACTTTACGTTCTTTATCGTAGAATTCTGATGAAGCACAGTCAAATCCGATAAATACGTCTTTACCAGGAACATATCCAGCAGCTTCAATCGCAGCAAGGATAGTTTCAACACCGTCTTCAGTTCCTTCAAAACGAGGAGCGAATCCACCTTCGTCACCTACGGCAGTTTCCAAACCACGTGATTTAAGGATTTTCTTAAGAGCGTGGAAGATTTCAGCACCCCAACGAAGAGCTTCTTTGAATGATGGTGCACCAGCAGGTACAATCATGAATTCTTGGAAAGCGATTGGAGCGTCAGAGTGAGAACCACCGTTGATGATGTTCATCATTGGAGTTGGAAGAACTTTAGTGTTGAATCCACCAAGGTAGCTGTAAAGTGGGATTTCAAGGTAGTCAGCAGCAGCACGAGCTACAGCGATAGAGACACCAAGAATTGCGTTTGCACCCAATTTACCTTTGTTAGGAGTACCGTCAAGTGCGATCATAGCACGGTCGATAGCTTGTTGGTCACGTACATCGTAGCCGATGATTGCTTCAGCAATGATGTTGTTTACGTTGTCAACAGCTTTTTGTGTACCAAGACCACCGTAACGAGATTTGTCACCGTCGCGAAGTTCAACTGCTTCGTGCTCACCAGTAGAAGCTCCTGATGGAACCATACCACGTCCGAAAGCACCTGATTCAGTATAAACTTCTACTTCAAGTGTTGGGTTACCGCGTGAGTCTAAGACTTCGCGAGCGTAAACATCAGTAATAATTGACATTTTTTACTCTCCTTTGAGTTAAATTTTTTACACCTCTATGATACCTTAAAAATAAGCGTTTTTCAAGAAAAAACGTTATCTTTGTGCAAATTTTCCTTAACTTTATAAAGTAATCGCTTTCTTTTGTCTGTTTTCTTGCGATTTTTGTGATATACTGTTTTTATGACAGATTTATCAAAACAACTACTAGAAAAAGCTCATGGTGGGCCGAAATTAAACCCTGACGAACAACGCCGCTATCTCGGCACTTTTGAGGAAAGAGTTCTTGGCTACGCTGATATTAATACTGCCAATAGTCCTGAATTAGAACATGGATTTTTCTCTATTTTAGAAAGTTTTCAAGAAAAGGTAGAGATACTTTTTGTGAAGATCTCACCAAATATCGAGTTTGACAAACAGGTCTTTTACTTAAAGCAAGCAAAAGAAAGCAACTGTCAGGCGACTATTGTTTCAGACGATCATATCACCTCTCCTTTCGGTCTTGTCATTCATACAAATGAACATGTTCAAGTAGACAAAAAGGACCTTAGACTTGCATTCTCAAGCCTCTGGGAAGAGAAAAAGGCCGAGCCACCTAAAAAATCCATCTGGAAGAAATGGTTTGGTTAATGATTTCTCATATTTAATAAACGACCAATATTAGTAGATGTGTGCTCCAAATAGAGTCTTGCATTTTTCAGACTGTCTTCCAAAGGCTCACTTTTCTCTAAAATGGAAAAGGCTGCTTGTATATTTTCGAATGGTAGGGAAGGTAAATCCTCGGAAAGACTACCACAAATAGCAATAACTGGAACTCCTTCAGGAGTTCTTTTTACTACACCGATAGGAGCTTTTCCAACAAAGCTTTGACTATCCAGTCTACCTTCTCCAACGATAACCAAGTCAGCACCTACAACCTTCCTGTCAAAGCCAATCAAATCCAAGCAAGTGTCAATCCCAGATACGATAGTGGCCTCAGCAAAGGCACAGAGCCCAGCCGCAATCCCACCGCCGGCTCCTGCTCCTTTAAGAGAGAGGGTTGATGGTGAAAATTTTTCATAGAACCGCTGTATAGCCAAATCTACTGTCTCAAACAAAGCAGGATCCAAGCCCTTTTGTTTTCCAAATGTATAGGTCGCTCCTTGATGACCACATAGAGGGCTCACGACATCTGCTAAAATGCGGATTTTCACATCTTCAGGAATCCTATACAACTCGCTGTCTGAAACTGACTCAAACTCAAGCAAAGTCTGACCGCAAGCTGGCAATTCTTTTCCATTCTTATCATAAAAGTGATAACCCAAAGCAGCTGCAATGCCAATTCCACCATCATTACTTGCCGTACCACCTACACCGATATAGATTCCTTTCATTCCAAGATCAATGAGATGGCGAATCAACTCTCCGATACCTCTGGTTTGGATGTGAAGAGGGTGTCGTTTCTCCCACGGAATCTTTCCAAGACCAACCAAGTCAGCAACTTCAAAGAGCGCTAATTGATCTTTATAAAAGGGCTCTATAATATCTGTAGTGGGTAAAAACCACTATGGAAATTATGGAGCTTTTTGAATACACAAAAAGTCCCATAAGATTTATAATGAAAAGCACTCAAACCATCATTAGAAAGGATCTTATGGAACATATTCA
>NZ_JAUMZR010000016.1:0-38487 GCF_030528045.1 Streptococcus sp. | reverse complement strand
AAAGCTCCATAATTTCCATAGTGGTTTTTACCCACTACAGATATTATAGAGCCGTGAAAAAGCAACCGCCTGTGCAGTTGCTTTTCGTTTTTCTAATTTCTAATCTCACTAGATATGAGTTACTTGGTTAACTCTTGATTATAGGAGAGGGCTAAATCAATCCAGTAAGGAAGTTCTTTTTGACCTTCGATATCTAGGTCTATATAGCCATGATAAGGTCGCCCTCTCATCAATGTAGTACGAGCTCCTGTTCGGGGTAGAACTTGCTTTTCCATTTCTTTGCCAATTCTCACCATAACCAGCTCGTCTTTTCTGGAACTGACTGTAAGGACCATTTTCCCACGAATCATAAAGGCAAGGCCACCAAATAGTTTCTTTTCTTCTAACTCTTCTTCGAAAATTTGGGGAGGAAGTTTGAGTGCTAGAATTTTTCGAATCTGCTGAGCTAAGGATTGACTATATGCCATAGCTTTTCACTTTTCTTAATAACGGGATGGGCCCGCGCTTGCACTTCGGATGTTGAAACGTTTCTTGAGATAGAAGCGAAGGGCGAGAAGGGTAGCCCCTAGGATAGCCAAAGGCAATGGAGCAAGGACTGGATTGAGGCTGGCTGGTAGGAAGCTTGTTGCAAAGAAGACAACCAACCAAAGGACCATAGAAGCCAGGATAACGAGGATTGATTTCCAGAATGGAGGACGTTGGCTACGGTCTGTGTCTGGTCCATAATACTGGTAGACAAAGTAGTACATCAAGTAGAAGGCAAGTCCTCCTACAAGTCCAACCAACAAGAGGGTAATCAACCCATAGCCAATAGCCTGATCTGTAGAGAAGAAGGTAGTTAGAGCGCTAACCAATGCAAAGAGACTGGTGATAAAAAGGGCTGAGTCCATAATCATGAGTTTTGGATCGTCATTTTCTTTTGGATGCTCTTTTTCGTATTGCTCCTTGACAGTGAAGCTATGAGCCCAGTGGGTTGGAGCACCGTAGAGTGAACGAGCGGTCGTCCCCTTGGCTTGCTCTTCAAGGATTTTAGGAATGACTTCCTCAAAGACAGCCTTGATTTCAGCGTCTGTTTTACCATCTTTGATAAATTGTTGGGTAGCGATATGGATAAACTCTTGGTTTTTCTTAGTTAATTTTTGTAAATCAATCTGAGACATAGGGATTCCTCTTAGAACCATTTTTTATGGATGAGATAGAGAGTGAGCGAAACACTCATAGCAAAGGCGATAAAGACGATTAACCAGAAGGCATGAGGCTCACCGTTTAGAGGGATTTCATTATCCTTAAAGTTCATCCCGTAGGCTGAGAAGATCATGGTTGGGACAGACATAACGATGGTCACGAGAGCCAGGGTTTTCATGATGTTGTTCTGGTTATTGGAAATGATAGAGGCAAAGGTCTCTGTCATAGAGTGAAGGACGTTTCCATAGATATCTGCCATCTCAATGGCCTGTTGGGTTTCAATCAGGGTGTCTTCGAGCAGGTCTTCGTCTTCTAGGTATTTTTTGATATTGCTGGTTGCACTGGTCAATTTCTTAATCACGCGCTCGTTTGTCTTCAGTGAGGCCTTGAAATAGACGATGGTTTTTTCCAATTCCATGAGCTCGATTAGCTCTTCGTTTCGAGTAGACTTGTGAAGTTGACTTTCGATCTGTTCACTCTTACGGTCGATCGAACGAAGGGCTGTAAGGTAAAGCTCTGCGTTGCGGTAGAGAATCTGGAAGATAAAGCGTGAACGCATGAAGGTGTAAAAGTTACGCAGTCTACGGTTGATAAAGACATCGAGAACTGGGAGGGGTTCCAAGCAGGTGGTGATAATGGTTTCCTCGGTGATGATAATCCCCAGCGGAATCGTAACGTAGTAGGTACGATTGTTTCTTTCCTCTGTGATGGGAACGTCCACGATGATCAAAGTGTACTCATCTTCGATGGTAATACGGGACATTTCTTCCGCATCGAGCGGTGCTCGAAGGTCGGCAATGTCAATGTCGAAGGCGTTAGCTATTTCCAACGATTCATTTTGTGTAGGATTGACGAGGTTGATCCAAGTACCCGGTTCAAGCGTGTCGATCTCTTTAAATTCAGTTGTTGTTGAGAGAAAAACTTGTTTCATATCCCCTATCCTTTCCTACTATTCAGTGATTCATTTTTTGCACCGTACTATTATACTATAAAAACAGCTTTTTGGGTAATAGAATTTCACTTTTTTTGGTATAATGGAAAGCAATAATGGACTAGAAAGAACAAAGATGCAAGATAAAATTGTGATTCATGGGGCACGTGCCCATAACTTAAAAAATATTGATGTGGAGATTCCGCGAGACAAGCTGGTTGTTGTGACTGGTTTGTCAGGGTCTGGGAAATCCAGTCTGGCTTTTGATACCCTCTATGCTGAGGGTCAACGTCGCTATGTAGAGAGTCTATCAGCCTATGCTCGCCAGTTTTTGGGCAACATGGAAAAACCAGATGTAGATGCCATTGATGGTCTTAGCCCAGCTATTTCCATCGACCAGAAAACCACCAGCAAAAACCCTCGTTCGACCGTGGGAACGACGACTGAAATCAATGATTATTTGCGTCTCCTCTACGCACGTGTGGGGACGCCTTACTGTATCAACGGGCACGGGGCTATCAAAGCTTCTTCTGTAGAGCAAATTGTGGATAAGATTTTGGAGTTGCCAGAGCGCCAACGTCTGCAAATTTTAGCTCCTGTCATTCGTAAGAAAAAAGGGCAACACAAGAGTATCATTGAAAAGGTTCAGAAAGACGGCTATGTCCGTGTCCGTGTGGATGGGGAAGTTTATGATGTGACCGAAGTTCCAGAGCTGTCTAAGAGCAAGCAACACAATATCGATGTTGTGGTAGACCGTATTGTCATCAAGGAGGGCATCCGTAGCCGTCTCTTTGACTCCATTGAGGCTGCCCTTCGTATAGCAGAAGGCTATGTGATTATCGACACCATGAACGATTCTGAGTTGCTCTTTTCTGAGCATTATGCCTGTCCAGTTTGTGGTTTTACCGTACCTGAGCTAGAGCCTCGTCTCTTCTCCTTTAATGCTCCTTTTGGATCTTGTAGTGAGTGTGACGGTTTGGGCATCAAGCTAGAGGTGGATGTTGACTTGGTGGTTCCTGATACCAGCAAAACTTTGCGTGAGGGAGCCTTGGCACCTTGGAATCCTATCTCATCCAACTACTATCCAAACATGCTAGAACAAGCTATGACAGCCTTTGGGGTGGATATGGATAAGTCATTTGAAGACTTGTCAGAAGAAGATAAGAACTTGATTCTCTACGGGTCTGATGGCAAGGAATTCCATTTCCACTATGAAAATGAATTTGGCGGTGTGCGCGATATTGACATTCCGTTTGAGGGAGTTGTCAATAATATCAAGCGTCGTTACCATGAGACTAACAGTGATTACACGCGCACCCAAATGCGCCTCTACATGAATGAGCTAACCTGCGGAACTTGCCACGGCTATCGTCTCAATGACCAGGCCTTGTCTGTCCGTGTGGGTGGGGAGCAAGGGCCACATATCGGAGAAATCTCAGACCTGTCTATCGCAGACCACTTGGCTTTGGTGAGCCAGTTGACTCTGTCTGAAAATGAAGCCATCATTGCTCGGCCTATTCTCAAGGAAATCAAGGATCGCTTGACCTTCCTCAATAACGTAGGTCTTAACTATCTGACGCTGTCGCGTTCGGCAGGAACCCTTTCGGGTGGGGAGAGTCAGCGTATTCGCTTGGCAACCCAGATTGGTTCCAACCTATCAGGTGTCCTTTATATCCTGGATGAGCCATCGATTGGTCTCCACCAGAGGGATAATGACCGCCTGATTGCCAGTCTGAAAAAGATGCGTGATTTGGGCAATACTCTCATCGTGGTAGAACATGACGAAGATACCATGCGCGAGGCGGATTATCTGATTGACGTTGGTCCAGGTGCCGGTGTTTTTGGTGGAGAGATTGTTGCTGCAGGAACACCCAAGCAGGTGGCTCGTAACAGCAAGTCTATCACAGGCCAGTACTTATCAGGAAAACGAGCGATTCCAGTGCCTGAAGAGCGCCGTTCCGGAAATGGTCGTTTTATCGAAGTGACAGGTGCGCGTGAGAACAACTTGCAAAATATCACTGCTCGTTTCCCGCTAGGAAAATTCATCGCAGTGACGGGGGTATCGGGTTCAGGGAAATCAACCTTAATCAACAGCATCCTCAAAAAAGCCATTGCCCAGAAGCTCAACCGTAATTCAGACAAGCCTGGTAAGTTTAAGACGATTACAGGGATTGAGCATGTAGACCGCTTGATTGACATTGACCAGAGCCCTATCGGACGGACTCCAAGGTCTAACCCTGCTACCTATACGGGAGTTTTTGACGATATACGTGACCTTTTTACCCAGACAAACGAAGCTAAGATTCGAGGCTACAAGAAGGGCCGTTTCAGTTTCAACGTCAAGGGCGGTCGTTGCGAAGCCTGCTCAGGTGACGGGATTATCAAGATCGAGATGCACTTCTTGCCAGATGTTTACGTGGCTTGTGAAGTCTGCCACGGGACTCGCTACAACAGTGAAACCCTAGAAGTCCACTATAAGGAAAAGAATATCTCGCAGGTCTTGGACATGACCGTCAACGATGCGGTGGAATTCTTCCAACACATTCCTAAGATTCAACGCAAACTTCAGACCATCAAGGATGTGGGACTGGGCTATGTAACGCTAGGGCAACCGGCTACCACCCTTTCTGGAGGAGAAGCTCAGCGTATGAAGTTGGCTAGTGAACTCCACAAACGCTCAACAGGAAAATCTTTCTATATTCTGGATGAGCCAACGACAGGGCTTCATACAGAGGACATCGCTCGCTTGCTTAAAGTCTTAGCTCGCTTTGTCGACGATGGCAATACTGTCCTCGTCATCGAGCACAATCTGGATGTCATCAAGACTGCAGACCATATCATCGATTTGGGACCTGAGGGCGGTGTCGGTGGTGGAACCATCATTGCAACAGGAACCCCAGAAGAAGTAGCGGCCAACGAAGCCAGCTACACAGGACACTATTTGAAAGGAAAGTTACATCATGAATAAACGTGTGCAAGCATTTCTAGCTAAAATGCAAGAAAAAGAACTAGATGGTATCATCATCAACAACCTTAAAAACGTCTATTATTTGACTGGTTTTTGGGGTTCAAATGGAACAGTCTTTATCAGCCGTGACCGTCAGATTTTGGTGACAGACTCTCGCTATATCATTGCAGCTAAGCAAGAAGTGACAGGTTTTGAGATTGTGGCTGACCGCGATGAGTTGGCTGTCATTGCAGGCATCGTTAAGGATATGGGCTTGTCTCGAGTTGGTTTTGAAGACGAGATTTCGGTTTCTTATTACCACCGTATGCAGGCAGCATTTGAAGGTTTGGAATTGCTTCCTCAAACGCAGTTTGTTGAGGGCCTTCGTATGATTAAGGATGAGAAAGAGATTGCGACTATTCGTAAGGCATGTTCTATCTCAGACCAAGCTTTCCGTGATGCGCTTGACTTTATCAAACCAGGAAAAACTGAGATCGAAATTGCCAACTTCCTTGATTTCCGCATGCGTGAGCTAGGAGCGGCAGGCTTGTCTTTTGATACCATTCTAGCAAGTGGCATCAACTCTTCTAAGCCCCACGCCCACCCAATGCACAAGCCAGTAGAGTTTGGCGAAGCCATTACCATGGACTTCGGCTGTCTCTATGACCACTATGTCAGTGATATGACACGGACCATCTATCTAGGGCATGTCAGTGATGAGCAGACAGAGATTTACAATACTGTTCTGAAAGCCAATCAAGCCTTGATTGATCAAGCTAAGGCTGGCTTAGGTTTCCGTGACTTTGACAAAATTCCTCGTGATATTATCATCGAGGCAGGCTATGGCGACTACTTTACTCACGGTATTGGACACGGTATCGGTCTCGATATCCATGAGGAACCCTACTTTAGCCAAGCTTCCAAAGAAGTCATTAAATCTGGCATGGTCTTGACTGATGAACCGGGTATTTATATTGAAGGTAAATACGGCGTTCGTATTGAAGATGATATCTTAATTACAGATAACGGTTGCGAATTGTTGACTCTAGCACCGAAGGAATTAATTGTTATTTAAGAAAATTAAGATAAATCATTGACTTTTATATTTTAAAGGTTTATACTGATAGACGAAAACGGTAGGTGAGGCTACCATAGGGATACGGATGACTACCGCAAAGCAGTGGAGACACTACTCGTTGGTCAACAGTCCTGGTCGCGAAGGCTAAGACTAAGCTCATTACATCGCCCTATGGAGTTAAAGCTTGAACGAAAAAACAGATAATTAGTTTTTTAATCCTACCATTTTATGGTGGGATTTTCTACTGTTTTAAGAAAAAGAAAGGAGACAAACGATGCAAATTGACGATCATCTAGAACCGCACATACACAGCCAATCGCTGATTTGTGTCGTTCTGCCCTTATAAAGTGATTGGTCTCTGTGTATGAAACACATCATTCATACAGACAGGAGAAACCAATGAAAACTACAAAAGAAAGATTAGCAACAGCTATTCACACACCTTTAAACGAAACTCTATCTTTTTATAATACAAGTCTAACAGGCTTGACTGAGGAGCAGGCGGAGAAAAATCGTGACCTATATGGCGAAAACACCATCACCAAGGGTCAAGAAGACAGTATCCTCAAAAAGATTTACGAATCGATTATCAATCCATTTACGATCATCCTGCTGGTCATCGCTATGACCTCCATGGTGACCAATGTCTGGTTGGCGAAGCCTGGACAAGAAGATCCGACGACCTCTATCATCATCGTCGTTCTCGTTCTAATCTCTGGTGGCATACGCTTTGTCCAAGAATTACGGAGTGACAAGGCTGCGACCAATCTATCAAAAATGATTGTGAATACAGCCACAGTTATTCGGGAAGGCCAGAGTTTAGAGGTCGCAATTGAAGATTTGGTTGTTGGAGATATAGTCAAGTTAAGTGCTGGGGACATGATTCCAGCAGACCTCCTTTTGATTGAATCACGTGATTTCTTTGTCCAACAGTCTGGTTTGACAGGTGAAAGTGACTCGGTTGAAAAACTAGCCTTGTCAAAAATGAGTCAGTCAAACTTTGATAGTCTGCTAGAAGCAGAAGCGCTCGCCTTTATGGGAACCAATGTGATATCAGGAAGTGCCAAGGCTTTGATTCTAGCGGTCGGTGATGATACCATGATGGGAGAAATCGAGCAGACTCTCAATACCTATGACGAACCGACCTCTTTTGAACGGGAGATGAACAGCATCTCTTGGCTCTTGATACGTTTGATGTTGGTCATGGTTCCCATCGTGTTTCTCTCCAATGGCTTGACAGATGGCGACTGGCTGGAAGCAGGTGTGTTTGCACTGAGTGTTGGTGTTGGATTGACACCTGAGATGCTTCCTATGATCATCACGGCTAGTCTAGCAAAAGGCTCCATTATCATGGCCAAGGAAAAAGTCGTCATCAAAAAACTCAATGCCATACAGGACCTAGGTGCTATTGATATCCTATGCACGGATAAAACCGGAACCCTTACCCAAGATGAAATTGTCCTGGAATATCCTTTGGATATACATGGAGATTTGGATTTGTCTGTGTTGAGACGTGCCTACCTCAATTCCTATTTTCAAACCGGTTTGAAAAACTTGATGGACCGTGCCATTATCAGTAGAACTGAAAAAGAAGCTAAAGAACACGCTATTCTACAAAATTTGGATACTAGCTTCCAAAAAATAGATGAATTGCCCTTTGATTTTGAACGCAGACGAATGAGTGTCATCGTAAAGGATGAGAACGAAGTTGTTAGTTTGGTAACCAAGGGTGCCCTAGAGGAAATGCTTGCGATCTCAACCCATGTGGAATATCAAGGTCAGATTAGTCCTCTGACGGATGATATCCGAGTGGAAATCTTAAAAGAAGTGGACCAACTCAATCAACAGGGATTGCGAGTCTTGGGAGTCGCTTATAAAACAGGTCTAAAAGAAGGTTTTGCTTACTCAGTTGAAGATGAAAAAGAGATGATTCTAACCGGATATCTTGCCTTTCTAGATCCACCAAAACCATCAGCAGCACCTGCTATCCAAGCTTTGTTAGAACACGGTGTTCAAACAAAGATCTTGACGGGAGACAATGAAAAGGTAACCCAAGCAGTTTGCGAAAAAGTTGGTCTAGACGTTGATCAAATCTTGCTGGGTTCTGATATTGAAGCCATGACGGACGAAGAATTGGCTCAAGCAGTTGAGAAGGTGCCTGTCTTTGCCAAACTCTCTCCGGATCAAAAAGCACGAATCATTTTACAAATCAAATCGAATGGACATTGTGTCGGCTATATGGGAGATGGGATCAATGATGCCCCTTCTATGAAAGTGGCCGATGTGGGGATTTCTGTTGATACAGCAGTAGATATTGCCAAAGAAACGGCTGATGTCATTTTGCTAGATAAGGATTTGATGGTGCTTGAAAAAGGGCTGGTTGAAGGGCGTAAGGTCTACGCTAATATGACCAAATATATCAAGATGACGGTCAGCTCTAATTTCGGGAACATTTTCTCTCTGTTAGTGTCTGGTATCTTTTTACCTTTCCTTCCTATGGCTCCGATTCACTTGATTGTGTTAAACCTCGTCTACGACCTTTCTTGCATTGCCTTGCCATTTGATAATGTGGATGAAGACTTTTTGAAACATCCTCATAAGTGGGAAGCTAAGTCTATTACTCGCTTTATGATTTGGATGGGTCCGATTTCTTCTGCCTTTGATATTTTGACCTTTATCTTACTCTATTTTGTCATTGTTCCAATGGCGACAGGTCAAGCTTATGCTCACGGAGCAGAGTCTGCAACGGGCTTTATCATCTTGTTCCAGACAGGTTGGTTCATTGAATCCATGTGGTCCCAAACCATGGTTATCCATATGCTTCGTTCAGCAAAACTTCCTTTCTTACAAAGTCGTCCATCATGGTTTGTTCTTGGAACAACCTTGCTAGCAGCTAGTTTTGTGACCTTCCTTCCCTACTCTTCAATTGCTAGCCTGCTTCATTTAAGCCCTTTGGAACCAATTTATTTCCTCTTTTTGCTTTTGATTATCGTCCTCTATATGATAAGTGTTACAGTTGTAAAACGATTGTATATCAAAAAATTTAAAAGTTGGTTATAAATTGATTTTGTCAAGAAAAAAGTACGAAAATCGCGAAAAAAGTTAATTTTTTTAAAAATAGGTCGCAAGTCGGATGTTTTTTATGGTATAATAGACTAAACTGATAGTAACATGTAGCGAAAGGGGTAGGTACATGATCAAAATTTATACAGTCTCAAGTTGTACTAGCTGTAAAAAAGCGAAAACCTGGCTCAATGCCCACCAGTTAAGTTATAAAGAACAAAATCTCGGTAAAGAAGGAATTACAAGAGAAGAGTTATTAGATATTCTCACGAAAACAGATAATGGAATTGCCAGTATCGTTTCGTCAAAAAACCGCTACGCTAAGGCACTTGGAGTTGACATCGAGGATTTGAGTGTCAATGAAGTGCTCAACTTAATCATGGAAACACCACGGATCTTAAAGAGTCCGATTCTCGTTGACGAGAAGCGCCTACAAGTCGGCTATAAAGAAGATGATATCCGTGCCTTCTTGCCACGCTCTGTCCGTAATGTAGAAAATGCAGAAGCACGTCTACGTGCAGCTCTATAAAACATCAAGGCTGGGAGTGACTCTTGGCCTTGTTTGCTCTTTTGTTTTAAAATCATGTGAGGAATTATGAAAAAGTTACTAATTGCTAGTTTTGCCCTCCTCTTTTTGCTTGCGGGATGTGGGCAAAAAAAGGAAACCCCTGCTGCTTCCACAACAGCATCTGAACCTCTCCAATCAAACCTTCCCGTTTTGGACAATGCCGAAAAGAATACGGTTGTCACCAAGACCCTGTTGATGCCAAAGTCAGAAAATGGAACGCAACAGATTCAGATCATTACCTATAAAGGTAATCAGTTTTTGACCTTGACCATCCAGCAAAAACGACCTGTCGGGGATGAACTCAAGACCTTTATCTCTGAAAATGGCCTAGAGGAGACGCAAAAAGCGCTTCTAGAAGCTGAAGAGAAGGATGAGACCATCCAAGAGGCACGCAAACTAGCAGGATTTACACTGGAAACCAAGCTACTCAGCGAGACAGAAATCCAGACGACAACGACTTATGATTTTCAAGTATTGGATGTCAAAAAGGCATCTCAGCTGGAATATTTAAAAAATATCGGCCTTGAAAATCTCTTAAAAAACGAACCTAGCCAGTATATTGCTGACAGAGTGGCAAATGGGGCGACGGAACAGTAAGAAAATCCAAATAAATAGACTGACTTATTTGTAGAACGTCAGGGAATGTGCTATAATAGTAGTATTCTAAGGAAAGAGGGTGTTAGAATGGGATTTACTGAAGAAACTGTACGGTTTAAATTGGATGATTCCAATAAGAAAGAAATTAGCGAAACATTGACAGATGTTTATGCTTCTTTGAATGACAAGGGCTACAATCCGATTAACCAGATCGTCGGTTATGTATTGAGTGGAGACCCTGCCTACGTTCCTCGTTACAACAATGCACGAAATCAAATCCGTAAGTATGAGCGTGATGAAATTGTTGAAGAACTGGTACGCTACTACCTTAAGGGACAAGGAGTCGATCTATAATCTATGAGAATTATGGGATTGGACGTCGGTTCAAAAACAGTAGGGGTGGCTATTAGCGATCCACTAGGCTTCACCGCTCAGGGACTTGAAATCATCCAGATTAATGAGGATCAGGGCCAGTTTGGTTTTGACCGTATCAAGGAATTGGTTGACAGCTATAAGGTAGAACGCTTTGTAGTAGGTCTGCCAAAAAATATGAACAATACCAGCGGTCCGCGAGTAGAAGCCAGTCAAGCTTATGGTGCCAAGCTAGAAGAACTCTTTGGTTTGCCAGTAGACTATCAAGATGAGCGTTTGACAACGGTCGCTGCGGAACGTATGTTGATTGAACAAGCAGATATCAGTCGTAACAAACGCAAGAAAGTTATTGATAAGTTGGCTGCTCAGCTGATTTTGCAAAATTATTTAGATAGAAAATTTTAAGACAGAGGAGAAACTATGTCACACGATCACAACCATGACCACGAAGAACGCGAATTGATTACACTAGTAGATGAGCAAGGAAATGAAACCTTGTTTGAAATTCTTTTGACCATCGATGGGAAAGAAGAATTTGGTAAAAACTATGTTCTTCTAGTGCCAGTTAACGCAGAAGAAGATGAAAATGGTGAAGTTGAAATCCAAGCTTACTCATTCATCGAAAATGAAGACGGAACAGAAGGCGAATTGCAACCAATCCCAGAAGACTCAGAAGACGAATGGAACATGATTGAAGAAGTCTTCAACAGATTTATGGAAGAGTAAAAATGTCCGGGGGACATTTTTAGTTCTGCGCCAGAAATTAGAAACGCAGGAATGTCCGGGGGATGTTTTTAGCTCACGTTGAAATTCATAGTTGCTAGTGATTAGCTAACCAGGTGAGAGGTCGGGATTTTAGTCCCGACCTCGTTTTTTATTTGTAATCATACTTTGATGCTGTAGTTGATTGGACTTTTGTTAAGGAGACATGTATGTTTGAAGTAGAAGAATGGCTTCATAGTCGGATTGGTTTAAACTTTAGATCTGGACTTGGACGAATGCAGAGAGCAGTGGATTTGCTGGGGAATCCTGAGAGGACTTATCCTATTATCCACGTAACAGGGACTAATGGTAAAGGGTCAACTATTGCCTTTATGAGGGAGTTGTTTGCAACTCATGGTAAAAAAGTTGGTACTTTTACCTCTCCTCATATCATCAGTATCCATGATCGAATCTGTATTAATGGGCAACCAATCGCAGAGGAAGACTTTGTCCGTATAGCTAACCAAGTCAAGGAGATGGAGAAAACTCTCTTAGAAACACACGATCAATTGTCTTTCTTTGAGTTGTTGACCTTGATTGCCTTGCTTTACTTTAAAAAGCAGGAAGTGGATCTAGTCCTGCTAGAAGTGGGGATTGGTGGTTTGCTTGACACCACTAACGTTGCAACAGGAGAGATTGCAGTTATTACTTCCATTGGGCTAGATCATCAAGAGACCTTGGGGGATAGTCTGAAGGAAATAGCCGAGCAGAAAGCTGGTATTTTCAAATCCGGCAAGAAGGCGGTCACTGCTAAGCTCGCTCCAGAAGCTAAACTTGTCTGTCAAAATACAGCAAGAGAGTTAGCTGTTGAACTTTATCAAGCTGGGCAAGACTTCACCTTGAAAGCTGGAAATTTCTCAAGTAGCCTAGCTAGTTTTTCACAACTTGAAATCAGTTTGGAGGGTGCTTATCAGCAAGAAAATGCCGCCTTGGCTTTAGAAACTTTTCTTCTGTTTATGGCATCGAGAGGTGAAAGGGTCGAAGAAGAGTTTGTCAGACGGGATTTGAAGGAAACACATTGGGCAGGTCGATTGGAACGGATTCGTCCGCAAATCTACCTAGATGGGGCTCACAATCTGCCAGCCTTGACTCGTCTAGTAGAGTTTATCCAGGGGAAAATCCAGCAAGGTTACCAGGTTCGCATCCTTTTTGGAGCACTTAAACGCAAGGATTATCAGGGGATGTTAGGCTATCTAACGGAGCAGTTGCCTCAGGTGGAACTTAAGGTAACAGGCTTTGACTACCAAGGCTCTCTGGATGAAAAGGATGTGGCGGGTTACGATTTGATTCCTTCCTATGGGGACTTTATCAGAGAATTTGAAGATAAGGCCAATGACCAGGACTTGCTTTTCGTGACGGGATCTCTCTACTTTATCTCGGAAGTCCGAGGGAGTTTGGTTGGAAGCAATGAGATTAGTTGACCTTATAGGTTTAAGTTGCTATACTGTAGGTAGGAGGTATATCTGGAAACGATTCCAGCAAAACATTGGCACAAAAAGAAAGGAAATCGCTATGAAAACGAAAACATTCACACTTTCTATTGCTTCCCTAGCAATTCTTAGTCTTTTAGCAGCTTGTGGACCTAAGGCACAAGCCCCTACCCAGCAATCTGCTCAGCAATCATCTTCTCAACAAGAATCATCTTCTAGCGCTGCTACAAGTGCTAGTCAACCACAGGCATCCTCAAGTCAGGACACTACTGTAGCTCAACCTACGAATATCGATGGTACCTATACTGGAAAAGATGAGAATGACCAAATCACTCTTGTTGTAACAGGTAAAACTGGCAAATGGACTGAGGTCGAGCCAGATGGGGATAAGGAAATCAAGCAAGTCAGCTTTGAGCCAGAAAATCAACGTGTCATTATCGGTGATGATGTCAAAATTTACACGGTTAATGGTAATCAATTGATTATCGATGATATGGACCGAGAGGCATCTGACCGAGTGGTATTAACAAAATAGGATCTCAAATCTAAATAGAAGTTTGGAATTAAGGTTTCAGCTTTACCTTCTACAACTTCAATAGCGACTGTCATAGGATTTGTGCGATATTGAAAAATATAAATAATATTGGAAAGAACTATCATTTTGGTAGTTCTTTTTAAGCCTCTTAATACCCTAGTTAAAAATATAAAAAGGGATAGCACGTCATATAGTGAAGGAGTAGTTTAAGAATCTTGCAGCTCTTGGAGTAGTTTGCATAGAAAAAGGTAAAAGGTTGCCATCTACCCCTGAACTGAGGTATACTAGTAGAAACAGTAGTTTATCAAGCAGTTAAGGAGAATGTTAGAAAAGAAAGGGGATGTATGACAGCTAGAAAAATGCAGCTACTCATGTCCAAATATGGTTTCAGTATTACCATCATGTTGGCAGAGTTGTTTATCGTCTTTGGTTTATTTCTCTATCTAGGGCAAATGGCTCCAATTGTCTGGGTTATCCTAGTTATTTTAGTGAGTTTAGCGACCATTGTATCGATTGTCAATCGATCTATGAATCCTGAAAGTAAGGTAACATGGCTGTTAGTAGCCTTTGTGCCAGTGTTTGGCCCCTTACTCTATATCATGTTTGGAGAGCGTCGTTTATCTAAAAAGGAAATGAAGCAGCTAAAGCAGCTCCAATCAATGGTTGATCGAGAGGACAATAGCAGAGCTCTCCGTTTGGAGTTAAAGGAACAAGACAAATCAGCTTACGGAGTTATCAAATCACTCCTCAGTATGGATACGAATGCCGATGTCTATGATCGAACGGATACACAATTTTTTGCATCTGGTGAAAGCATGTGGCGCCAGATGCTAGAGGATCTCAAGAAAGCTGAGAAGTTTATCTTTCTCGAATACTATATCATCGAAGAAGGTTTGATGTGGAATAGTATTTTGGAGATTTTGGAAGAAAAGGCAGCTCAAGGAGTAGAAGTGAAGCTTCTCTATGATGATATTGGTTGTATGGCAACCTTGCCTGGAGATTACACCATCCAGCTTCGTGGCCGAGGGATTGAAGCCCACAAATTTAATAAGGTGATTCCACGCTTGACTGTTGCTTATAACAACCGTGACCACCGTAAAATCATGATTATCGATGGGCAGATTGCCTATACAGGTGGTGTCAATCTAGCAGACGAGTATATCAACCATATCGAACGCTTTGGTTATTGGAAGGATAGCGGTATTCGTCTGGATGGACCGGCAGTTAAGGCTTTTACCAGACTCTTTTTATCTGCCTGGTATATCAACCGTGGAGAGATTAGTGATTTTGACCAATACCATCTCGAAAATCAGCCCAAAGATGGGATGGGGCTCTGTATTCCCTATAGTAGTGGACCAAAACCCATCTACAGAGCTCAAGTCGGAAAAACGGTCTACCAAAATCTTATCAATCAAGCTACAGATTACGTCTACATCACGACTCCCTATCTGATTGCGGACTATGATCTCACCGAAAGTATCAAAAATGCAGCTCTGAGAGGGGTAGATGTGCGAATTGTGACGCCGTGTATCCCAGATAAGAAGGTTATTCAGTTAGTTACTCGGGGAGCCTATCCAGATTTGCTATCTGCTGGGGTTCGTATTTATGAGTACAGTCCGGGATTCCTTCATAGCAAGCAAATGCTTGTCGATGGAGAGGCAGCTACTGTGGGGACCATCAATTTTGACTATCGTAGCTTGCTCCACCACTATGAAAATGCCGTCTTACTTTATAGAACGCAGTCCATCATCGATATTGAAAGGGACTTCGAAGAGATTTTTAAAGTTTCTCAAGAAATTTATCCTCACACTATCAAAACCAGCTGGTATCAAAGCCTCATCAAGGAAATTGTCCAGTTGTTTGCACCTATGCTCTAACTATCAACCAAGATCTAGCCCAAGGCTGGATCTTATTTTTGTCTTCTTACGAATAGATAAGTAAAGGAGAAAACCATGCTTAATCTAGAAGATGATGATTTTATCAGAGAGTATAGAAACAGCCGATTTCACCGTTTTCGTGAAATCGAACGCTTTGCGCTATTGGATGAGAAATTTAGCAAATATCAATCCCAAGCTGACATTCCTGTAAGATTTTGATATACTAAAACAGATAAACTTAGAGGAGAAATTGAATGAACGTATACGGGAAAATAGATGAGAAGCAAGAAGAATCTCATTACCAAGACTGGTCAGTGCCAGAGAAACGAGAAGGAGCTCCCATTCCCTTTTTTAGTATTTTGCTTTGGAGTTTAGTGGCCACAGCCATTTCGGTAGCCCTGCCTTTTATTTTTGGTTTAGTCAGTCCGCAACAAAGTCAGGATCTTTATACCGGTTGGGCCTTACATCAAAATGGTCAAATGTATACAGATTATTTTGGGACGGAGGGATTGCTCTATTATGTGCTAACCTACCTTTTTCAAGGCAGTGTTTTGATTGCTTTGGTTGAGTGGTTGGCCTTGTTTGGAGCAGGTGTTTTTCTTTTTAAGGCTGCGGATACTCTTGCCGGCCAAGAAAAGGAAGCGGAGCGAGTTGTCTTTATTTTATACTTGCTTGTAGCGGGCCTCGCTTTTGGTGGTGGCTATACTCTCTTGCTAGCCCTGCCTTTCCTATTTTATTCATTGAGTATCGTTACAAATTATCTCGCTTTTCCAAAGGATGACAAAGGATTTGTACGAGTGGGGATGAGCCTTGCTCTCGCTTTCTTCCTTGCGCCAATCCCAACAGCCTTGTTTGCGGCTGTGCTGGCCTTGGGGATTATCGGCTTTAATCTAGGCAAAGGTCACTTTGTTCATGGCCTATATCAGTTCTTTGCGTCAGCCCTAGGATTTTCACTCTTATTCTATCCTTTAGGCTACTATACAGTGTGGACAGGTAGTTTTGGGGATGCCATTAGCCAGACCTTGTATCCAGTAAATACTCTTAGCCTCTTTTCAAATTCACATTTGCTTGAAAATGCAGCCTTCTATGGTTTGCTTGCTATTGGGTTAGGTTCCCTTGGTTTGCTCTTTACAGGCTTGTTCCAGTCAAAACCAGCCAAGCAATATGCCTTATCGATTGCTGCTAGCTTGGGATTCTTGGTTTCTTTGGGAATCTTGATTCTCTCCAAAGACCCCATCAACGGTACTCGTCTTGTGGTGCTAATTCCTTTCTTGGTCTTGCTCCTTCTGACAGGAATCAAGGAAGATGTTTTGGAGGGAGGGAGTCGTCGTAGAAGAAGACGTGAAAAACAAACTTCTTTCCTTAAAGGAAATTTCTATCTACCACTGATTGCCCTTGCCTACCTTATTGTTCTTCCTATCGTGAGTCGCTACCTTTCGCACCCAGCGACCTATCAGGAGAGAGACCGTCTTGCTAGCGTGGTCAAACAACAAACGAGTTCTGAGGATCGTGTCTATGCTTGGGATGATCGTCCTGATTTCTACCGTGCAAGTGAACGCTTGGCGCCGACTTCTCTATCAACTCCAACACTCTATACTGCAAGCGATGAAAATAAAACCAAACTGATGAATGACCTGAAAGAGAATCAACCGAAGATGATTGTGGTCAATCAAAAAGTTGCCTTGTGGTCAGATGTAGAGAGCTGGCTCAGTGAAAACTATGAGCTTGTTCAGACAGATACTAGAGAGTTCAAACTTTATAAATCCAAATAACAAAAAATCAATATCTTGTGGAATTTTAAAATTTTTAGGATTTTTAACACAAGATGTTGATTTTTATTTTTAGAGTGGTATAATACTGAATATAAACAATTCAACAATATTTTAGAAAAGAGCATGGATATGATTGTATTAGAAGAAAAGCTTGCAACCGTTCCCACCTTGTTCGTTGAAAAACGAGATGGTAGACGTGTGGTGTTTGATGTAGACAAGATTGACAAGGCTCTCCACAAGGCGGCGGAAAAGGTTATGGACGTTACGCCTCTAGTAGAAAAACGCCTAAATGGTCTAGTTGAAAGAATCGTGACTGAAATTCACAGCCGCTTCCCTCAAGGTGTCAAGATTTACGAAATTCAAAATGTCGTAGAACATGAACTCCTTGAAGCCAAAGAATATGCCTTGGCTGAGGAGTATATCACTTATCGGACACAAAGGGATTTTGAGCGCTCAAAAGCGACAGATATCAACTTTAGTATCCATAAACTTCTCAATAAAGATCAAGCAGTTGTCAATGAAAATGCCAATAAAGACAGCGATGTCTTCAACACCCAGCGTGATTTGACAGCAGGGATTGTTGGGAAGTCAATCGGGCTACAAATGCTTCCTAAGCACGTAGCCAATGCTCACCAAAAAGGGGATATCCACTATCATGACTTGGACTACAGCCCCTACACTCCGATGACCAACTGCTGTTTGATTGATTTTAAAGGCATGCTGGAAAATGGTTTCAAGATTGGAAATGCAGAGGTAGAGAGTCCCAAATCTATCCAGACTGCGACAGCTCAAATTTCTCAAATCATCGCCAACGTTGCTTCTAGTCAGTACGGGGGCTGTTCAGCTGACCGTATCGATGAAGTCTTGGCGCCTTATGCAGAGAAGAATTATCAAAAGCACCTCAAAGATGCAGAAGAGTGGGTCTTGCCTGAAAAACAGGAAGATTACGCTTGGAAGAAAACCCAAAAGGATATCTACGATGCCATGCAATCTCTTGAGTATGAAATCAACACCCTCTTCACTTCAAATGGCCAAACACCTTTTACTTCGCTAGGTTTTGGTCTGGGAACCAATCGTTTTGAGCGTGAAATTCAAAAAGCTATTTTGACCATTCGTATCAAGGGTCTTGGTTCAGAACATCGAACAGCCATCTTCCCTAAACTCATCTTTACGCTAAAAAGAGGACTCAACTTAGAGGAAGGTTCACCTAACTACGACATCAAACAGTTGGCCCTCGAGTGTGCAACCAAGCGGATGTACCCAGATGTCTTGTCCTATGATAAGATTATCGAACTGACTGGTTCTTTCAAGGTTCCTATGGGCTGCCGTTCTTTCCTCCAAGGATGGAAGGATGAAAATGGTGTAGAAGTCAATTCAGGTCGTATGAATCTAGGTGTTGTGACAGTCAATTTACCTCGTATCGCCCTCGAGTCTGAAGGGGATCTGAATAAGTTCTGGGAAATCTTCAACGAGCGGATGAACATCGCAGAAGATGCTCTGGTTTACCGTGTTGAACGGACCAAGGAAGCAACACCAGCGAATGCCCCTATCCTCTATCAGTACGGAGCCTTTGGTCGCCGTCTTGGAAAAGAAGAAAGTGTTGATCAGCTCTTTAAGAATCGCCGTGCAACAGTTTCGCTGGGCTACATCGGTTTGTACGAAGTGGCGACAGTCTTCTTTGGAAACAGCTGGGAAAGCAATCCTGAAGCCAAGGAATTCACACTGGATATTATTCGTGATATGAAACGTCGTGTGGAAGAGTGGTCTGACCAATATGGTTACCATTTCTCTATCTACTCCACACCGTCTGAAAGTCTGACAGACCGTTTCTGTCGACTAGATACAGAGAAGTTTGGCTCTATTCCTGATATCACAGACAAGGAATACTACACCAACTCTTTCCACTATGATGTTCGTAAAAATCCAACACCGTTTGAAAAATTAGACTTTGAGAAAGTTTATCCAGAAGCAGGTGCGTCAGGTGGTTTTATCCATTATTGTGAGTATCCAGTCCTCCAGCAAAATCCAAAAGCCTTGGAAGCTGTTTGGAACTATGCATATGACCGCGTGGGCTATCTAGGAACCAATACTCCGATTGACCGTTGCTACAAGTGTGATTTTGAAGGGGATTTTGAACCAACTGAAAGAGGATTTGCTTGTCCAAACTGTGGCAATAGCGACCCTAAAACAGTAGACGTTGTTAAACGGACTTGTGGCTATCTAGGCAATCCTCAAGCGAGACCGATGGTAAACGGCCGTCACAAGGAAATCGCTGCGCGTGTCAAACACATGAATGGATCAACTATTAAAATGGCTGGCCATCAAGTAACAAATTAGAAAGAAATGAAATGGGAAAATATCAATTAGATGGTAAGGGGCGTGCACAAGTGACCCGTTATCATGAGAAACACTCGAAAGGTGGAGCTGGTAAGAAAGAACGCTTACTTAGCCTCAGAGAACAATTTTTAAACAAGAATAAGAAAAAATAAAAGTGAGAGTCAGCTCTCGCTTTTCTCATAGTGGGAGGTAAGGATGGAACTACGTAGACCAAGATTAGCAGATAAAGAAACAGTTTTAGAGATGATGGCAGAGTTTGAAAAGAGCCAATCAGCCCATGATGGAGGCTTTTGGGATGCTGAGAATTTTTTCTATGAAGAGTGGTTGGAGACAAATATGCAAAAAGAAATAGGAATAAACTTGCCTGAAAATCGTGTTCCTTCTATTCAATTTGTATCATTTGATGATGTAGGTCGTGCTCTAGGATTTTTGAATCTGCGATTGAGACTGAATGAGGGTTTACTGAATCATGCTGGCCATATCGGCTATTCCATCCGCCCTTCTGAAAGAGACAAAGGTTATGCTAAAGAAACTCTCCGTCAGGGCTTGCAAGTTGCTAAGGAAAAAAACATAAAGAAAGCTCTTGTGACCTGTAGTACGGAAAATCCTGCTAGTAGGGCGGTGATTGTGGCAAACGGCGGGGTGTTTGAGGATGTTCGCAATGGCGTAGAACGTTACTGGATAGATTTGGAGTAAAAGGATGACATGGAATACACCAAAACCAGGTGAATGGAAAAGTGAGGAACTTAGCAAAGGGCGGATCATTGATTATAAGGCCTTTAACTTTGTCGATGGAGAAGGTGTGCGCAACTCTCTCTATGTATCAGGTTGCATGTTTCACTGCGAGGGGTGCTATAATGTTGCGACTTGGTCTTTCAACGCAGGCATTCCCTATACGGCAAAATTAGAAGAACAAATCATGGAAGACCTTGCCCAACCCTATGTTCAAGGTTTGACCTTGCTAGGAGGAGAACCATTTCTCAATACAGGTATCCTCTTGCCGCTCGTTAAGCGCATTCGAAAGGAATTGCCAGACAAAGACATCTGGTCCTGGACGGGCTACACTTGGGAAGAAATGATGCTGGAGACTCCAGATAAACTGGAACTCTTGTCGCTGATTGACATCCTTGTCGATGGACGGTATGATAAAAGCAAGCGCAATCTTATGCTCCAGTTTCGAGGTTCGTCCAATCAACGGATTATCGATGTGCAAAAATCCCTCAAAAGTGGGCAGGTGGTGATTTGGGACAAGCTTAATGACGGAAAAGAAAGCTATGAACAGGTGAAGAGAGAATGAAGAAAAAAGACCTGATAGAACAACTGGTTTCAGAGATCGAAACGGGAAGAGTTAGGACGCTGGGGATCTACGGCCATGGGGCTTCAGGTAAATCAACCTTTGCACAGGAATTACATCAAGCCCTAGATTCTACTACAGTAAATTTACTAGAAACAGATCCCTATATCACCTCAGAACGTCACCTGGTAGTACCAAAGCAAGCGCCAGATCAAAAGGTGACAGCTTGTCTCCCAGTGGCGCATGAACTGGCAAGTTTACAGAGAGATATTCTCGCCTTGCAGGCAGGTATGGATGTCTTAACAATCGATGAACCGTGGAAGGCTAGCGAGGTCTTGTCTGGAGCCAAACCAATTCTGATTGTTGAAGGGATGTCTGTGGGATTTCTACCCAAGGAACTCTTTGACAAAACTATCTGTTTCTACACGGATGAGGAGACCGAATTAAAGAGGCGCTTAGCTCGAGATACGACTATGAGGGAACGGGATGCATCTTTTGTATTGGCTAGCCATCAGATGAGACGGGAGCAGTATCTGCAATACTATAGAGAAACCGAGTCAAGGGCGGACATTCTAGTGGATCAATCAGACGATAAATTCAATGTCAAGATGACGCATACTATATAGAAGAAAAGATTGATTTTTATAGATGTAAATCAGTAATCATAGGAAGATGAAATAGGAAAACAGTTTCATCCTAAAAAAACGAAAAAAAGCTCACAAATCCCTTGCAATCGCAGGGGCTTTGTGTTATTCTATTATGGTGCTGTAAATTACAGCTTTAGCTTTGATGCAAGAGGTTGCGACACGCTCGGTTGCATTGCCACGCAACGCGCGTCGGTTTTCTTGTGGAGCTAGCCTATTATCTTAAATAGACGAAAAGGAGAAAAAGATGGCAAACAAAAAAATCCGTATCCGTTTGAAAGCTTACGAACACCGTACGCTTGACACAGCGGCTGCAAAAATCGTAGAATCAGCTACTCGTACAGGTGCACAAGTTGCGGGTCCAATCCCACTTCCAACTGAACGTAGCCTCTACACAATCATTCGTGCGACTCACAAATACAAAGACTCTCGCGAACAATTTGAAATGCGTACACACAAACGTTTGATCGATATCGTTAACCCAACTCAAAAAACAGTTGATGCGTTGATGAAATTGGATCTTCCAAGTGGTGTAAACGTAGAAATCAAACTTTAATCTAAAATATAAAAGAGCAGAGGCTGGTGTTTCAATTTAATTGAACACGGGCTAAACTCGGTGTGAAAAAGATAAACTTCCTAGTGTCTGTTAGACACTGCGTCAGTTTCCTATTTTCACTTTGAGTTTGACGCCCTTTGCATCTTAGACTTGAGCATAAAAAACGCTCGTTAAAAACTTTTTGAATAAAAAATATAGAAAAGGAACTATTTTCTCATGACAAAAGGAATCTTAGGGAAAAAAGTGGGAATGACTCAAATCTTCACTGAAGCTGGTGAATTAATCCCTGTAACTGTTATTGAAGCAACACCTAATGTTGTTCTTCAAGTAAAAACAGTTGAAACAGATGGTTATAACGCAGTTCAAATTGGTTTTGATGACCTTCGTGATGTATTGAGTAACAAACCTGCTAAAGGTCACGTAGCTAAAGCTAACACGGCTCCTAAGCGCTTCATTCGTGAATTCAAAAACATTGAAGGCTTAGAAGTTGGTAGTGAAATCACTGTCGAAACGTTCGCTGCTGGAGATGTTGTTGATGTAACAGGAACTTCAAAAGGTAAAGGTTTCCAAGGGGTTATCAAACGCCATGGTCAATCACGTGGTCCAATGGCTCACGGTTCTCGTTACCATCGTCGTCCAGGATCAATGGGTCCTGTTGCTCCAAACCGTGTTTTCAAAAACAAACGTTTGGCAGGACGCATGGGTGGAAATCGTGTAACAATTCAAAATCTTGAAATTGTGCAAGTTGTTCCAGATAAAAACGTTATTCTTATTAAAGGAAACGTACCAGGTGCTAAGAAATCACTTATCACTATCAAATCAGCAGTTAAAGCTGGTAAATAATAAAGAAAGGGGAAATCAGTCACAATGGCAAACGTAACATTATTTGACCAAACTGGTAAAGAAGCTGGCCAAGTTGTTCTTAACGATGCAGTATTTGGTATCGAACCAAATGAATCAGTTGTGTTTGATGTGATCATCAGCCAACGCGCAAGCCTTCGTCAAGGAACACACACTGTTAAAAACCGCTCTGCAGTATCAGGTGGTGGACGCAAACCATGGCGTCAAAAAGGAACTGGACGTGCTCGTCAAGGTTCTATCCGCTCACCACAATGGCGTGGTGGTGGTGTTGTCTTCGGACCAACTCCACGTTCATACGGCTACAAACTTCCACAAAAAGTTCGTCGCCTAGCTCTTAAATCAGTTTACTCTGAAAAAGTTGCTGAAAACAAATTCGTAGCTGTAGACGCTCTTTCATTTACAGCTCCAAAAACTGCTGAATTTGCAAAAGTTCTTGCAGCATTGAGCATCGATTCTAAAGTTCTTGTTATCCTTGAAGAAGGAAATGAATTCGCAGCTCTTTCAGCTCGTAACCTTCCAAACGTGAAAGTTGCAACTGCTACAACTGCAAGTGTTCTTGACATCGCAAATAGCGACAAACTTCTTGTCACACAAGCAGCTATCTCTAAAATCGAGGAGGTTCTTGCATAATGAATTTGTATGATGTTATCAAAAAACCTGTTATCACTGAAAGCTCAATGGCTCAACTTGAAGCAGGAAAATATGTATTTGAAGTTGACACTCGTGCACACAAACTTTTGATCAAGCAAGCTGTTGAAGCTGCTTTCGAAGGTGTTAAAGTTGCCAACGTTAACACAATCAACGTAAAACCAAAAGCGAAACGTGTTGGACGTTACACTGGTTTTACTAACAAAACTAAAAAAGCTATCATCACACTTACAGCTGATTCAAAAGCAATCGAGTTGTTCGCTGCTGAAGCTGAATAATCTAAGGAGGAAATATCGTGGGAATTCGTGTTTATAAACCAACAACAAACGGTCGCCGTAATATGACTTCTTTGGATTTCGCTGAAATCACAACAAGCACTCCTGAAAAATCATTGCTTGTTGCTTTGAAGAGCAAGGCTGGTCGTAACAACAACGGTCGTATCACTGTTCGTCACCAAGGTGGTGGACACAAACGTTTCTACCGTTTGGTTGACTTCAAACGTAACAAAGACAACGTTGAAGCAGTTGTTAAAACTATCGAGTACGATCCAAACCGTTCTGCAAACATCGCTCTTGTACACTACACTGACGGTGTGAAAGCATACATCATCGCTCCAAAAGGTCTTGAAGTTGGTCAACGTATCGTTTCAGGTCCTGAAGCAGATATCAAAGTCGGAAACGCTCTTCCACTTGCTAACATCCCAGTTGGTACTTTGATCCACAACATCGAATTGAAACCAGGTCGTGGTGGAGAATTGGTGCGTGCTGCTGGTGCTTCTGCCCAAGTATTGGGTCAAGAAGGTAAATACGTTCTTGTTCGTCTTCAATCTGGCGAAGTACGTATGATTCTTGGAACTTGTCGTGCTACAGTTGGTGTTGTCGGAAACGAACAACATGGACTTGTAAACCTTGGTAAAGCAGGACGTAGCCGTTGGAAAGGTATCCGCCCAACAGTTCGTGGTTCTGTAATGAACCCTAACGATCACCCACACGGTGGTGGTGAAGGTAAAGCACCAGTTGGTCGTAAAGCGCCATCTACTCCATGGGGCAAACCTGCTCTTGGTCTTAAAACTCGTAACAAGAAAGCGAAATCTGACAAACTTATCGTTCGTCGTCGCAACGAGAAATAATAGTAAACTAGTCGCCTAAGCAACTAGGAAATCCGCCAGCTCGGTAGCGCTCCATGTGAGCGCAAGCCGCTGTGGTACAACATTTAAAGGAGAAAATATAAAAATGGGACGCAGTCTTAAAAAAGGACCTTTCGTCGATGAGCATTTGATGAAAAAAGTTGAAGCTCAAGCTAACGACGAAAAGAAAAAAGTTATCAAAACTTGGTCACGTCGTTCAACGATCTTCCCAAGTTTCATTGGTTACACTATTGCAGTTTATGACGGACGTAAACACGTACCTGTTTACATCCAAGAAGACATGGTAGGTCACAAACTTGGTGAATTTGCACCAACTCGTACTTACAAAGGTCATGCTGCAGACGACAAGAAAACACGTAGAAAATAAGGAGAACATAAATGGCAGAAATTACTTCAGCTAAAGCAATGGCTCGTACAGTGCGTGTTTCACCTCGTAAATCTCGTCTAGTTCTTGACAATATCCGTGGTAAAGACGTCGCTGACGCAATCGCAATTTTGAAATTCACTCCAAACAAAGCTGCTGGCATTATCGAAAAAGTATTAAACTCTGCAGTCGCTAATGCTGAAAACAACTTTGGCTTGGAAAAAGCTAACTTGGTAGTATCTGAAGCTTATGCAAATGAAGGACCAACTATGAAACGTTTCCGTCCTCGTGCGAAAGGTTCAGCATCACCAATCAATAAACGCACAGCTCACATCACTGTAGTTGTGTCAGAAAAATAAGGAGGTAACATCGTGGGACAAAAAGTACATCCAATTGGTATGCGTGTCGGCATCATCCGTGATTGGGATGCCAAATGGTATGCTGAAAAAGAATACGCGGATTACCTTCATGAAGATCTTGCAATCCGTAAATTCGTTCAAAAAGAACTTGCTGACGCAGCGGTTTCAACTATCGAAATTGAACGCGCAGTAAACAAAGTTAACGTTTCACTTCACACTGCTAAACCAGGTATGGTTATCGGTAAAGGTGGTGCTAACGTTGATGCACTCCGTGCAAAACTTAACAAATTGACTGGAAAACAAGTACACATCAACATCATCGAAATCAAACAACCTGATTTGGATGCTCACCTTGTAGGTGAAGGAATTGCTCGTCAATTGGAGCAACGTGTTGCTTTCCGTCGTGCACAAAAACAAGCAATCCAACGTGCAATGCGTGCTGGAGCTAAAGGAATCAAAACTCAAGTATCAGGTCGTTTGAACGGTGCAGATATCGCCCGTGCTGAAGGATACTCTGAAGGAACTGTTCCACTTCACACACTTCGTGCAGATATCGATTACGCTTGGGAAGAAGCAGATACTACATACGGTAAACTTGGTGTTAAGGTATGGATCTACCGTGGTGAAGTTCTTCCAACTCGTAAAAACACTAAAGGAGGTAAATAACCAATGTTAGTACCTAAACGTGTTAAACACCGTCGTGAATTCCGTGGAAAAATGCGCGGTGAAGCAAAAGGTGGAAAAGAAGTAGCATTCGGTGAATACGGTCTTCAAGCTACAACTAGCCACTGGATCACTAACCGCCAAATCGAAGCTGCTCGTATCGCCATGACTCGTTACATGAAGCGTGGTGGTAAAGTTTGGATTAAAATCTTCCCACACAAATCATACACTGCTAAAGCTATCGGTGTGCGTATGGGATCTGGTAAAGGGGCACCTGAAGGTTGGGTAGCACCAGTTAAACGTGGTAAAGTGATGTTCGAAATCGCTGGTGTATCTGAAGAGATTGCTCGCGAAGCGCTTCGTCTTGCAAGCCACAAATTGCCAGTTAAATGTAAATTCGTAAAACGTGAAGCAGAATAAGGAGAAGGCATGAAACTTAATGAAGTAAAAGAATTTGTTAAAGAACTTCGTGGTCTTTCTCAAGAAGAACTCGCGAAGCGCGAAAACGAATTGAAAAAAGAATTGTTTGAACTTCGTTTCCAAGCTGCTACTGGTCAATTGGAACAAACAGCTCGCTTGAAAGAAGTTAAAAAACAAATCGCTCGTATCAAAACAGTTCAATCTGAAGCGAAATAATAGACTAGGGAAGGAGAAATTTCAATGGAACGCAATAATCGTAAAGTTCTTGTTGGACGTGTTGTATCTGACAAAATGGACAAGACAATCACAGTTGTAGTTGAAACAAAACGTAACCACCCAGTCTATGGTAAACGTATTAACTACTCTAAAAAGTACAAAGCTCATGATGAAAACAATGTTGCTAAAGAAGGAGATATTGTTCGAATCATGGAAACTCGTCCGCTTTCAGCTACTAAGCGTTTCCGTCTTGTAGAAGTTATTGAAGAAGCGGTTATCATCTAATCAAGCCAGAAAGGAGAAAACTTAAATGATTCAAACAGAAACTCGTTTGAAAGTTGCTGACAACAGTGGTGCACGCGAAATCTTGACAATCAAAGTTCTTGGTGGTTCAGGACGTAAATTCGCTAGCATTGGTGATATTATTGTTGCATCTGTAAAACAAGCTACTCCTGGTGGTGCGGTTAAAAAAGGTGACGTTGTAAAAGCTGTTATCGTTCGTACTAAATCAGGTGCTCGTCGTGCTGATGGTTCATACATCAAATTTGACGAAAATGCAGCAGTTATCATCCGTGAAGACAAAACTCCTCGCGGAACACGTATCTTTGGCCCAGTTGCACGTGAATTGCGTGAAGGTGGCTTCATGAAGATCGTGTCACTTGCTCCAGAAGTACTTTAATTGGTTGCTCAAAGAAAATTAAAACAAGTCTAGGAAGTAAGACGAAAGCATAACTTAAGTTAGGTGAGTTGAAACTGACGAAGGATTGCTTTGATTTTCGCAGAGCAAAAACAAACAAACTAGTCCCCTAGCTTCAAGCTAGGGTGCCCTTATGGGCGTAAGAAAAATCAAGGAGAAACCTAATGTTTGTAAAAAAAGGCGACAAAGTTCGCGTAATCGCTGGTAAAGATAAGGGAACAGAAGCTGTTGTCCTTACTGCCCTTCCAAAAGTAAACAAAGTTATCGTTGAAGGTGTCAACATCGTTAAGAAACACCAACGTCCAACTAACGAACTTCCTCAAGGTGGTATCATCGAGAAAGAATCAGCTATCCACGTATCAAACGTTCAAGTATTGGACAAAAATGGTGTAGCTGGTCGTGTTGGTTACAAATTTGTAGACGGTAAAAAAGTTCGCTACAACAAAAAATCAGGCGAAGTGCTTGATTAATCACGAAGGAAAGGAGAAGTATAATGGCAAATCGTTTAAAAGAAAAATATCTTAATGAAGTAGTTCCTGCTTTGACGGAACAATTCAACTACTCATCAGTGATGGCTGTGCCTAAAGTAGATAAGATCGTTTTGAACATGGGTGTTGGTGAAGCTGTATCAAACGCTAAAAGTCTTGAAAAAGCTGCTGAAGAATTGGCACTTATCTCAGGTCAAAAACCACTTATCACTAAAGCTAAAAAATCAATCGCCGGCTTCCGTCTTCGTGAAGGTGTAGCGATCGGTGCAAAAGTTACCCTTCGTGGTGAACGTATGTACGAATTCTTGGACAAATTGGTTTCAGTTTCACTTCCACGTGTGCGTGACTTCCACGGTGTTCCAACAAAATCATTTGATGGACGCGGAAACTACACTCTTGGTGTGAAAGAACAATTGATCTTCCCAGAAATTAACTTTGATGACGTTGACAAAACTCGTGGTCTTGACATCGTTATCGTAACAACTGCTAACACTGACGAAGAGTCACGTGCATTGCTTACAGGCCTTGGAATGCCTTTTGCAAAATAATATAGGAGGTAAATCTAATGGCTAAAAAATCAATGATTGCTAAGAACAAACGTCCAGCGAAGTTCTCTACTCAAGCTTATACTCGTTGTGAAAAATGTGGTCGTCCACATTCAGTTTACCGCAAATTTAAACTTTGCCGTGTTTGCTTCCGTGAATTAGCTTACAAAGGACAAATTCCTGGTGTAACAAAAGCATCTTGGTAATTTAAGATATCAAGGGCATCAAAACTCCAAGTGAAAATAGGAAACTTGACGAAGAAACTGAAGTTTCTAGGAAAGTTTATCTTTTTCACACAGAGTTTAGCCCGGGTTCAGTTGGGCTTACCAATTTGAACACGAGCTACAGCTTTGGCAAAAAAGACCAATTTTCTTTGGAGCATGGCTCCTGCATCAATTGCCTATTTTTGCTCTTGCTGTTACGCTCTTTGTATCATGTATTAACTAGCAAGTGCAACTTGCAAACTACTAGTAAGAGGAGAAAAACAAAATGGTTATGACTGACCCAATCGCAGACTTCCTAACTCGTATTCGTAACGCTAACCAAGCGAAACACGAAGTACTTGAAGTACCTGCATCAAACATCAAAAAAGGGATTGCCGAAATCCTTAAACGCGAAGGTTTTGTAAAGAACGTAGAAATCATCGAAGATGACAAACAAGGCATCATCCGTGTATTCCTTAAATACGGACCAAACGGTGAAAAAGTTATCACTAACTTGAAACGTGTATCTAAACCAGGACTTCGTGTCTACAAAAAACGTGAAGATCTTCCAAAAGTTCTTAACGGACTTGGAATTGCTATTCTTTCAACTTCTGAAGGTTTGCTTACTGATAAAGAAGCTCGCCAAAAGAACGTTGGTGGTGAGGTTATCGCTTACGTTTGGTAATATTTAGCTCCCAATTTCTTTGTGAGTCTTCGTTATCGTCTCTTACCTAACCCAAAGTTATGCCTTCGAGACGATGCCTAGATTCACTTTGAAATTGAAACCTAAATGTTCCTTTAAATCGAGAAATCGATTTAACCCCGTGAAAACTGGCCGTTATGGCCTGACAATTTAACAGGAGAAAATAAACATGTCACGTATTGGTAATAAAGTTATCGTGTTGCCTGCTGGTGTTGAAATCACTAACAATGACAACGTTGTAACTGTAAAAGGACCTAAAGGAGAACTTACTCGTGAGTTCTCAAAAGATATTGAAATTCGTGTGGAAGGTACTGAAGTAACTCTTCACCGTCCAAACGATTCAAAAGAAATGAAAACAATCCACGGAACTACTCGTGCTCTTTTGAACAACATGGTAATTGGTGTATCAGAAGGATTCAAGAAAGAACTTGAAATGCGTGGGGTTGGTTACCGTGCACAACTTCAAGGTAAAAAACTTGTTTTGGCTGTTGGTAAATCTCATCCAGACGAAGTTGAAGCTCCAGAAGGAATTACTTTTGAACTTCCAAACCCAACAACAATCGTTGTTAGCGGAATTTCAAAAGAAGTAGTTGGTCAAACAGCTGCTTACGTACGTAGCCTTCGTTCACCAGAACCATATAAAGGTAAAGGTATCCGTTACGTTGGTGAATTCGTTCGCCGTAAAGAAGGTAAAACAGGTAAATAATGTTGAGTGGTTGATTTATAACCACCAACCTATTTTCCAACTTAGTGCATAGCACACGATTTAAAACTAAAGAGGTGAAAACTGTGATTTCTAAACCAGATAAAAACAAACTCCGCCAAAAACGCCACCGTCGCGTTCGCGGAAAACTCTCTGGAACTGCTGATCGCCCACGTTTGAACGTATTCCGTTCTAATACAGGCATCTACGCTCAAGTGATTGATGACGTAGCGGGTGTAACGCTCGCAAGTGCTTCAACTCTTGACAAAGAAGTTTCAAAAGGAACTAAAACTGAACAAGCCGTTACTGTCGGTAAACTCGTTGCAGAACGTGCAAACGCTAAAGGTATTTCAGAAGTGGTGTTCGACCGCGGTGGATATCTATATCACGGACGTGTGAAAGCTTTGGCTGATGCAGCTCGTGAAAACGGATTGAAATTCTAATAGGAGGACACTAGAAAATGGCATTTAAAGACAATGCAGTTGAATTAGAAGAACGCGTAGTTGCTGTCAACCGTGTTACAAAAGTTGTTAAAGGTGGACGTCGTCTTCGTTTCGCAGCTCTTGTTGTTGTTGGTGACCACAACGGTCGCGTAGGATTTGGTACTGGTAAGGCTCAAGAAGTTCCAGAAGCAATCCGCAAAGCAGTGGAAGATGCTAAGAAAAACTTGATTGAAGTTCCTATGGTTGGAACAACAATCCCACACGAAGTTCTTTCAGAATTCGGTGGAGCTAAAGTATTGTTGAAACCTGCTGTAGAGGGTTCTGGAGTTGCCGCTGGTGGTGCAGTTCGTGCCGTAGTGGAATTGGCAGGTGTGGCAGATATTACATCTAAATCACTTGGCTCTAACACTCCAATCAACATTGTTCGCGCAACTGTTGAAGGTTTGAAACAATTGAAACGCGCTGAAGAAGTTGCTGCCCTTCGTGGTATTTCAGTTTCTGATTTGGCATAAGAAAGGGGATAAAATGGCTCAAATTAAAATTACTTTGACTAAGTCTCCAATCGGACGCATTCCATCACAACGTAAAACTGTTGTAGCACTTGGACTTGGCAAATTGAACAGCTCTGTTATCAAAGAAGACAACGCTGCTATCCGTGGTATGATCACTGCAGTATCTCACTTGGTAACAGTTGAAGAAGTAAACTAATGAATTTTTAGGGGATGTGGCAATACTCATCCCCTAAAACTAGGTATAGTCATCTAAGATGACGATGTATAGGCGAGTTGATAAGGGAGACAACCTTTTCTCTCTTATCGGCGCTAGCATTTTACAAAAGAGGAGAAAAAAATAATGAAACTTCATGAATTGAAACCTGCAGAAGGTTCTCGTAAAGTACGTAACCGTGTTGGTCGTGGTACTTCATCAGGTAACGGTAAAACATCTGGTCGCGGTCAAAAAGGTCAAAAAGCTCGTAGCGGTGGCGGAGTTCGCCTTGGTTTTGAAGGTGGACAAACTCCATTGTTCCGTCGTCTTCCAAAACGTGGATTCACTAACATCAACGCTAAAGAATACGCAATTGTAAACCTTGACCAATTGAACGTCTTTGAAGACGGTGCAGAAGTAACTCCAGTTGTACTTATCGAAGCAGGAATTGTGAAAGCTGAAAAATCAGGAGTTAAAGTTCTTGGTAACGGTGAGTTGACTAAGAAATTGACTGTGAAAGCAGCTAAATTCTCTAAATCAGCTGAGGAAGCTATCACTGCTAAAGGTGGTTCTGTAGAAGTCATCTAAGAGAGGTGACCCATGTTTTTTAAATTACTAAAAGAAGCGCTCAAGGTTAAACAAGTTCGATCAAAAATTCTCTTTACAATTTTTATCATTCTTGTTTTCCGTATTGGGACAAGTATTACAGTTCCAGGTGTGAATGCAAAAAGTTTGGAAGCTCTTAGTGGTTTATCTTTCTTGAACATGCTTAGTCTTGTTTCAGGGAATGCCATGAAGAACTTCTCCGTTTTTGCACTCGGGGTAAGTCCGTATATCACTGCTTCCATCGTTGTTCAATTGCTACAAATGGATATTTTACCGAAGTTTGTAGAATGGGGCAAACAAGGGGAAGTAGGACGGAGAAAACTAAACCAAGCTACTCGTTATATTGCACTTGTGCTTGCATTTGTTCAATCTATCGGGATTACAGCAGGATTTAACACTCTTTCTGGAGCAAAATTATTAACGACAGCGTTAACACCACAAGTCTTTGTTACTATCGGTATTATCCTCACAGCAGGTAGTATGATTGTAACTTGGCTCGGGGAACAAATTACAGATAAGGGATACGGAAACGGTGTTTCTATGATCATCTTTGCAGGTATTGTCGCTTCAATTCCTGAGATGATTAAAGGCATTTATGTTGACTACTTCGTCAATATTCCAAGTAGCCGTTTGACTTCATCTATTATCTTTGTCGTTATTTTGATTATCGCTGTCTTGTTGATTGTTTACTTTACAACCTTTGTTCAACAGGCAGAATATAAAATTCCAATCCAATATACAAAAGTTGCTCAAGGAGCCCCATCAAGCTCATACCTTCCATTGAAGGTAAACCCAGCGGGGGTTATCCCAGTTATCTTTGCAAGTTCCATCACAGCAGCACCTGCAGCCATTCTTCAATTTTTGAGTGCTACAGGTCATGATTGGGCTTGGGTACGTACAGCACAGGAAATGTTATCTACAACATCTCCAACAGGTATTGCCATGTATGCCTTGTTGATCATTCTCTTTACATTCTTCTATACATTTGTACAGATCAATCCAGAGAAAGCAGCAGAAAACTTGCAAAAGAGTGGAGCCTACATTCATGGTGTCCGTCCTGGTAAGGGAACTGAAGAATTCATGTCGAAACTTCTTCGTCGCCTTGCTACTGTCGGATCAATCTTCCTTGGTGTGATTTCAATCTTGCCGATTGTGGCAAAAGATGTCTTTGGTCTTTCAGAAGCTGTTGCTTTTGGGGGAACTAGTCTTTTGATCATTATCTCAACTGGTATTGAAGGAATCAAACAGCTAGAAGGTTACCTATTGAAACGTAAGTATGTTGGTTTCATGGACAAAACAGAATAAAAGCAAAATTACTTTTGCTTAGAGAGTGGAGTATGAAGGTCTATCTATCAGAGAGATTTTCGTCTCCCCTCTTCTATTTTGTTTTTAAATAGGGGTTGAATGAGATTTCTGCTTCTATTTAAATACAAAATAAGGAGATCCTATCATGAATCTTTTGATTATGGGCTTACCTGGAGCAGGTAAGGGAACGCAAGCAGCTAAAATTGTGGAGCAATTCCATGTGGCACACATTTCAACTGGAGATATGTTCCGTGCTGCTATGGCAAATCAAACTGAAATGGGTGTGCTTGCAAAGTCATATATTGACAAAGGTGAGTTGGTTCCAGATGAGGTTACAAATGGAATCGTTAAAGAACGCCTTTCACAGGACGACATCAAGGAAACAGGTTTCTTGTTGGATGGCTACCCACGTACGATTGAACAAGCCCATGCCTTGGACAAAACATTGGCGGAACTTGGTATCGAATTGGAAGGTGTGATCAATATCGAAGTGAACCCAGATTGTCTCTTGGAACGTTTGAGTGGCCGTATCATCCACCGCGAAACAGGTGAAACCTTCCACAAAGTTTTCAACCCACCCGTTGACTATAAAGAGGAAGATTATTATCAACGTGAGGATGACAAACCTGAGACAGTGAAGCGTCGTTTGGATGTGAATATCGCCCAAGGTGAACCAATCATTGCTCACTACCGTGCCAAAGGTTTGGTCTACGATATCGAAGGAAATCAAGATATCAATGATGTGTTCAAAGACATCGAAAAAGTATTGACAAATTTGAAATAAAGCGTTTTTCACACTTGCAAAAAATCGCTACAAATGTTATACTGAAATAGTCTGACTTATAATTGTTGTCTCTGTTTTCAGAGGCATCGAATCGAAATTTATGGAGGTGCTTTTGCGTGGCAAAAGACGATGTGATTGAAGTTGAAGGCAAGGTTGTAGACACCATGCCAAATGCAATGTTTACGGTTGAACTTGAGAATGGACATCAAATTTTAGCAACCGTTTCTGGTAAAATTCGTAAAAACTATATTCGTATTTTAGCGGGAGATCGTGTTACTGTTGAAATGAGTCCGTACGATTTAACACGTGGACGAATCACTTACCGCTTTAAATAATCGAAATACTTGGAGGGATAAGAAATGAAAGTAAGACCATCGGTCAAACCAATTTGCGAATACTGCAAAGTTATTCGTCGTAATGGTCGTGTTATGGTAATTTGCCCAGCAAATCCAAAACATAAACAACGTCAAGGATAATAGAAAGGAGAAAAAATGGCTCGTATTGCTGGAGTTGATATTCCAAATGATAAACGTGTAGTAGTTTCATTGACTTATGTATACGGTATTGGACTTCAAACATCTAAAAAAATCCTAGCTGCCGCTGGAGTTTCAGAAGATATTCGTGTTAAAGACCTTACATCAGATCAGGAAGATGCTATTCGTCGTGAAGTGGATACCATCAAAGTCGAAGGAGATCTTCGTCGTGAAGTTAACTTAAACATCAAACGCTTGATGGAAATCGGATCATACCGTGGTATTCGTCACCGTCGTGGACTTCCTGTCCGTGGACAAAACACTAAAAACAATGCTCGCACTCGTAAAGGGAAAGCTGTTGCGATTGCTGGTAAGAAAAAATAATATAAGGAGGTAAAAAGTCTTGGCTAAACCAACACGTAAACGTCGTGTGAAGAAAAATATCGAATCTGGTATTGCCCATATTCACGCTACTTTTAATAACACTATTGTTATGATTACTGATGTGCATGGTAACGCAATTGCTTGGTCATCTGCTGGTGCTCTTGGATTTAAAGGTTCTCGTAAATCTACTCCTTTCGCAGCGCAAATGGCGTCTGAAGCAGCCGCAAAATCTGCACAAGAACACGGTCTTAAATCAGTTGAAGTTACTGTAAAAGGTCCAGGTTCTGGTCGTGAGTCAGCTATTCGTGCTCTTGCTGCCACTGGTCTGGAAGTAACAGCTATTCGTGATGTGACTCCTGTGCCACACAATGGTGCTCGTCCTCCAAAACGTCGCCGTGTATAATCACCAACAAATTACACTGCTTTTCGTTTAAGAGGGAGTATATAAATGATCGAGTTTGAAAAACCAAATATAACAAAAATTGATGAAAATAAAGATTATGGCAAATTTGTAGTAGAACCACTAGAACGTGGTTATGGTACAACCCTTGGAAATTCGCTTCGTCGTGTTCTTCTTGCTTCACTTCCAGGTGCAGCAGTTACTTCTATCAATATTGAAGGAGTTTTACACGAGTTTGACACAATTTCAGGTGTCCGCGAAGATGTCATGCAAATTATTTTGAATGTCAAAGGAATTGCTGTAAAATCTTACGTCCAAGACGAAAAGATTATTGAACTGGACGTTACAGGTCCCGCAGAAATTACTGCTGGTGATATTTTAACAGACAGTGACATTGAAATTATTAATCCTGAACATTATCTTTTCACTATTAGTGAAGGAGCAAGCTTTAAAGCACGAATGACTGTAAACAGTGGTCGTGGCTATGTTCCAGCTGATGAAAATAAAAAAGATGATGCCCCAGTAGGAACACTTGCGGTAGATTCTATCTATACGCCAGTAACAAAAGTCAATTACCAAGTTGAACCAGCTCGTGTCGGTAGCAACGATGGTTTTGACAAACTAACCCTTGAAATTTTAACAAATGGAACAATTATTCCAGAAGATGCATTAGGACTTTCCGCACGTATCTTGACAGAACACTTAAATCTCTTCACCAATCTAACAGAAGTAGCTATTGCCGCTGATGTTATGAAAGAAGCAGAACAAACTTCAGATGATCGTATTTTAGAGCGAACCATTGAAGAGTTAGATTTATCAGTCCGTTCTTATAATTGTTTGAAGCGTGCAGGGATCAATACTGTGTTCGATTTAACAGAAAAATCAGAACCAGAAATGATGAAAGTTCGTAACTTAGGTCGTAAAAGTCTTGAGGAAGTTAAAGTTAAATTGATCGATTTAGGTCTTGGGTTAAAAAACGATAAATAAAGGAGGAATACATGGCTTACCGTAAACTAGGACGCACTAGCTCACAACGTAAAGCAATGCTTCGCGATTTGACAACTGACCTTTTGATCAACGAATCAATCGTAACAACTGAAGCTCGTGCTAAAGAAATCCGTAAAACTGTTGAAAAAATGATTACTCTAGGTAAACGTGGTGATTTGCATGCACGTCGTCAAGCAGCTGCTTTTGTACGTAATGAAATCGCATCTGAAAACTATGATGAAGCAACTGATAAGTACACTTCTACTACAGCACTTCAAAAATTGTTCTCAGAAATCGCACCTCGTTATGCTGAACGTAACGGTGGATACACTCGTATCCTTAAAACTGAACCACGTCGTGGTGATGCTGCGCCAATGGCGATCATCGAATTAGTATAAAATCATCAATTTTGTTGAGTGTTATGATGATGGAGTCTTGTGCTCTTAGTCTAGCTCTGGTCTACCGCTGGGACTTCGGTCCTAGCGGGAACACTCATCATCATTTGATAGGGTAGACGCTTGTTTACGAAATTGCTTTTTTCTTAAGAACAACTTCGTAAGCAGGCGTTTTTTAGTATTTTCTATGGAAATATGCTATACTAGGAAAAAAGAAAATCAAAAACGTTCAGGTTTTCTAAAAATCGTAGAAATGGGGTATAAGGATGAAGGCTATTATTACAGTGGTTGGTAAGGACAAGGCTGGGATCGTTGCAGGCGTGTCTACTAAGATTGCAGAGTTGGGTTTGAATATTGACGATATTTCTCAGACGGTGTTGGATGAATACTTTACTATGATGGCGGTCGTTTCTAGTGACGAAAAACAGGATTTCACTTATCTACGAAATGAGTTTGAAACGTTCGGTCAGACCTTGAATGTCAAAATCAATATTCAAAGTGCGGCGATTTTTGACGCTATGTATAATATCTAGGAGGTGGCTATGGATATTAGACAAGTTACAGAAACCATTGCCATGATCGAGGAGCAGAACTTCGATATCAGAACCATCACCATGGGGATTTCCCTTTTGGACTGTATTGATCCAGATATCAATCGTGCTGCTGAAAAGATTTACAAAAAAATCACCACTAAAGCTGCAAATCTAGTAGCTGTAGGAGATGAAATTGCTGCGGAACTAGGGATTCCTATTGTTAATAAACGGGTATCGGTGACTCCGATTTCTTTAATTGGTGCTGCGACTGATGCGACAGACTATCTTGTTTTGGCAAAGGCTCTTGATAGGGCGGCTAAGAAAATCGGTGTTGACTTTATCGGTGGATTCTCAGCTTTGGTACAAAAAGGCTACCAAAAAGGAGATGAGATTCTCATCAATTCTATCCCCCGTGCTCTAGCTGAGACAGACAAGGTCTGCTCGTCCGTCAATATTGGCTCAACCAAGTCAGGCATCAACATGACTGCAGTTGCAGATATGGGACGTATCATCAAGGAAACAGCGAACTTATCAGATATGGGTGCGGCCAAGTTGGTCGTATTTGCTAATGCTGTTGAGGACAATCCTTTTATGGCAGGGGCCTTTCATGGTGTTGGCGAAGCAGATGTTATCATCAATGTCGGAGTTTCGGGTCCTGGTGTGGTCAAGCGTGCCTTGGAAAAGGTTCGTGGACAGAGCTTTGATGTAGTGGCGGAAACAGTCAAGAAAACGGCCTTCAAGATTACTCGTATCGGTCAATTAGTTGGTCAGATGGCCAGCGAGAGACTGGGTGTTGACTTTGGAATTGTCGATCTAAGCTTGGCGCCAACTCCTGCAGTTGGTGATTCTGTGGCACGCGTCCTTGAGGAAATGGGCCTAGAAACAGTTGGTACGCATGGGACGACGGCTGCCCTCGCTCTTTTGAATGACCAAGTTAAGAAGGGCGGAGTGATGGCTTGTAACCAAGTCGGTGGCTTGTCAGGGGCTTTTATCCCTGTCTCTGAAGATGAGGGAATGATTGCTGCGGTGCAAAATGGCTCTCTGAATTTAGAGAAACTAGAGGCCATGACGGCTATCTGTTCTGTTGGGTTGGATATGATCGCCATTCCTGAAGATACGCCTGCTGAAACCATTTCGGCTATGATTGCGGATGAGGCGGCAATTGGTGTGATTAACATGAAAACAACGGCTGTCCGTATTATTCCAAAGGGCAAAGAAGGCGATATGATTGAGTTTGGTGGTTTGCTAGGGACAGCTCCAGTGATGAAAGTCAACGGGGCTTCGTCTGTTGATTTCATCTCTCGCGGTGGGCAAATCCCAGCTCCAATCCATAGTTTTAAAAATTAATAAAAAAGAGAGAGGATTTAAGTTGAGTTTAAGGATGGCTGTGTATACTATAATCATTAAATAAAGACCTCCTAACTTTATTTAATAGAAATCCTAAACTTTTTCGGCTCTATGTCAACTGTAGTGGGTGACCTATAACTAAGCACGAGAGGAGACGAGG